>CAMPHB010000011.1 GCA_946885755.1 uncultured Methylophaga sp.
CACGGATATCACCTAAAATGGCATTGAGGCCAATATCAAAAACCTGCCGGTAACCAGACTCACCCAGCAGTTTTTTAGCTTGTTGTGTCAGGCCGTCAATATGCGCTTCTTTATCGCCACCCTGCGGTTCATCCACTGGTACATCAGCAAAGACTTCTGCTGCGGTTTTTAAAAAAGCACGACCATGTTTTTGTTGTAAATCAGCGGCAATATCACGGATGTAATCACCGCGATAACCGTTACTGGGAAATGTAAATGACTCCCCCAGTAACTCCAGATAACGCAACCAGACACTGGTAGCCAGAATATCCATTTGCCGGCCGGCATCGTTGACATAATATTCGCGGTGTACATCAAAACCGGCGGCTGTTAACAGGCTACTGACCACGCTGCCGTAAGCGGCGCCACGACCATGACCCACATGTAATGGACCCGTCGGGTTTGCCGAGACAAACTCCACCTGTACTTTTTTGCCTGCCCCCACCTGACTTAAACCATATTGACCAGCATGCTTTAAAACCTCAGCAACCACCTGCTGTTTGGCGCTATCGGTCAAAAACAGGTTGATAAAGCCGGGACCGGCAATTTCGGCTTTGGCCAGCATGGCATCGGCTGGCAAGTGCTCAATAAACAAGCTGGCAATTTGCCGGGGATTCATTTTGGCGGGTTTGGCCAGCACCATGGCAATATTGCAGGCGAAATCGCCGTGGTTTTTGTCTTTGCTGCGCTCGATATTGATGGGGGCATTCAGATCAGCCGGCAGCTGTTGTTGCTGTTGAAGCGAGGTCAAAGTTTGTTGCAGCAGCGATATCAGATGTGCTTTCAAAAGAGGCGGTTCCGGTTTGATTTTTATCAAAGCAGGCATTTTAACTGATCACTGCCGCGATAACATCACCCGACGGCTTTACAGCAGCTCGATGGGATCAATATCCAGTGACCAGCGGACTTTACGGGCCAGCTTATTGCCGTTTAATTGTTCAAGACTGAGATCAATCAGCCGATGCAGTGCGCTTCGTGACTGACTGCAAAATACCAGTTGTGCCCGGTAACGCCCGGCCCGTTTTTCCATGATCGCCGGTACCGGCCCTAATACCTGAACTGGCTGTTGTTGCGGCAGTTTATCGGCAATAAATTGTAATAACGCCATCGCGTCCGCGGCGACCGGCGATTCTGCCCGCCAAATCGCCCAGAAACTGGCCGGTGGTAATTGCATGGCGGTGCGCTCTGTTAATAAATTATCGGCCAGCTTGCTGTAATCCTGCGCCAGGATCTGTTGCCAGAATGGATGACTGATTTGCCGTGTCTGGATCAACACTTCACCTTTGACATCACCTCGTCCGGCGCGGCCTGTCACCTGGATAATGGATTGCGCCAGATATTCACTGGCGCGAAAGTCCGCACTGAATAAGCCCTGATCAGCATCTAAAATCCCCACCAGTGTCACTTTATGAAAATCATGGCCTTTGGCGAGCATTTGGGTGCCGACCAGAATGGCCGACTGGCCGTCACGGATCGGCTGAAACAACTCATCAAAGGCATTAACGGTTTGGGTGGTATCCCGGTCAATGCGCAGCACCGGTGTCTTTGGAAACAGGTTTTGTAATAACTGTTCGATTTTTTCGGTGCCCGCGCCATAGGTATTTAAATCCGTGCTTTGACATTCAGGGCATTGTTCCGGTAACCGCTGGATCAGTCCGCAGTGATGACAAAACAATTGCCGGCGTTGCTGGTGTACCACCAATTTGGCATCACAGCTTTTGCACTGGGCTTGCCATTGACAGCTATGACACATCAATACCGGCGCAAAACCACGGCGGTTGATAAACAACAAAACTTGTTGCTGATTTTGTAAATGCTGCGTGATCTGTTGTTGTAATTGCCGGCTGATAACGGCTTGCGGTTCAGCATTCAGATCAATCAGTGAAACGTTTGGCAATACCGCATTACCGGCCCGGTTTTGTAATTCAAGTAGCTGGTAACGCCCCTGTTTTACCTGATACAAACTTTCCAATGACGGCGTGGCACTGCCCAAGACGATGGGTACCGACAGATTTTTAGCACGCATTAACAGAATGTTACGGGCATGGTAGCGCAGGCCGTCCTGTTGTTTATAAGCGCTGTCATGTTCTTCATCGATGATCAAAAGCCCCGGCCGTTGTAATGGCATAAATACGGCTGAACGGGTACCGATAATGACATCGGCTTCGCCGCTGTAGGCAAGACACCAAGCCTGTTTGCGCTGATTGTCATTCAAACCGGAATGACTCAACACCACACGACCGCTCAGGCCTTGTTGAAAACGGCTGACAAACTGACCACTCAGGCTGATTTCCGGGATCAGAATTAATACCTGTCTACCGGCTTTTAATTGCTCACGGGCCAGCGATAAATACACTTCGGTTTTGCCACTGCCGGTAATGCCATGCAGTAAAAAGGGCTGAAACTGGCCGGTTTTATCGTTTATCTGCTGAAAAACTGCCAATTGTTCTTTATTGAGCGGCCAGTGGCTGTCTGGGTTTTCGTTACAGCGATTAATCGCGGTTTGCTGAAAATGGCTGACCAGCGATTTTTCCAGAAGGCCTTGCAGGCTGCTTTTAATATTTCCAAAAGCCGCTTTTAAGGCGGTCTCACTTATGCCCACCGGAGTTTCTTGTAATGCGGTTAATAATTGTTGTTGTTTGGGACCGAGTTTATCGAAAGGTGTGTTGATTGCATGCCAGATGGTTTCTTGAGCAGCTTTGACAGATTCACCAGTGCGGATTTTTTTTGGTAAGGCGGTCGCAAAACAATCACCTAGCGGATGGTGGTAATAACCGCTCAGCCAGTTGATTAGATCAAATAATTCTTTATCGATACAGGGCTTAATATCCAGCCGTTCAATAATATTTTTCAGTTTGTGCGGCTCTGCATCGATGCTTTTAATGCCGGTGACAATACCGATCAAGGTTTTTGAGCCAAACGGCACTTTGGCCCGCATACCTTGCTGCCAGACATCGGCAGGTTCATCTGATAAATAATCAAATGTTTGCCGAAGCGGACAATTAATGGCGATTTCGATGATGCAAGACATTAATCAATACAAGTTAAGAGATAGAAAGAATTTTAGTGATGTTAATGTTTAATGCCTGTGAGTAGCGGGATAAATTTGTTTTGTGCCGGTAAATGAACAACTTAACATGCAACCTGCCTGTGGGTAACTTTCGTTTTGCGACATGGGAAGCTTGTGGATAAAGATAGTAGTTATCCACAGCGAATTTTATCCACAGCTTATGATCCCATTGGTTCAGGCAGTGATACCGGCTTTGTACAGACTTTATCCCGCTTTGATTGTTTTTTTAACCAATTGAAAAATATAGCAATAGTGAGATTTATGGTGTCAGCGGCCAGCGGCTGAATAATCAAATCTAACGGCCGTTATCACCGGTTATTTAAGCTGTTTCAGCACGCTGGGCGGTGTATAACTGCTATGCTGACGCGGCTGAAAAATCCTGGAAGAGCTTATGTTATCGATAATTGTGGCAATGGATGAAAACCGTCTGATAGGCCGTGACAATGATTTGCCGTGGCGTTTATCAGCCGATTTGCAGTTTTTTAAACGCACCACCATGGGTAAGCCATTGATCATGGGCCGTCATACCCATGAGTCTATTGGCCGCGCTTTGCCAGGCCGGCGCAATATTGTGGTCAGCCGGCAAGCCGATTTTCAGCCGGCAGCCGGTTGTGAGTTGGTTAGTGATCTGGATGGCGCACTGGCTTTATGTGCCGGTGAAGCTGAAGTGATGCTGATGGGCGGTGCGTCTTTATATCAGCAGTTATTAAACAAAGCCGATAAGTTGTACATTACCCGGGTTTTGGCTGCACTTGACGGCGATACCTGGTTTCCTGAAATTGACTGGTCGCAGTGGCAGCTTTTATCGCAGGAAAGCCATACGGCTGATGCCAAAAATCAGTTTGATTACCGTTTTGAAATTTACCAGCGGCTTAAGCAATAGGTTTCATGATTTGCAGCGCCAGTTGTAAATGCTCGGCGGCTTCATGACCGAGATCGGTTAAATAACCGCCATCTTCTGCGGTAATCAGCCCCAGTTCATGTAATTGTTTGGCGGCACTGATAAGACCAGGCCGGGCATCATGATGGATTTTCAGGCCTTGCAAGGTGGTATCAAGATTAAAGTGCAGCAGTACTTCGATTTGGTCAATTTGCAGTTGTCGCATAAAGGCTCCTTTACCGTTTGATTCAGTGTAGCGCGAAGCTCAGGACAAAGGGCGTTTATTTAACAAATCAACAAACGCCGCGGCGCTGACCGGCCGGCTGAAATAAAAGCCCTGCATAAAATCACAACCTTTGGCCTGTAAAGCCAGCAAATGTGCCTGGGTTTCCACACCTTCGGCCAGGGTTTTCAGGCCGAGGGAACGGGCTAAGGTGATAACGGCATCAACAATCGCCGCATCATCTTCATCTTCGAGCATATCAAAGACAAATCCCTGATCAATTTTTAGCTTATTAATGGGAAATTTTTTCAGATAATTCAACGAAGAATAACCGGTACCAAAATCATCCAGCGACAAGCGGATCCCCACATCGGCAAGTGCCCGCAGCTGTTTGATAGTCAGTTCGATATTAATCATCGCCACTGACTCGGTGATTTCGAGCTCCAGATGCTGCGGTGGCAGTTGATGGGTTTTCAGGATACCGACAATGGTACTGACCAGCAGTGGATTATTAAATTGCACCGCGGACAGGTTAATCGCCATGACAATATCATTATGGCCGGCATTCAGCCATTGTTTGCACTGACTGATGGCGGTGTCGATGATCCAGTGGCCAATCGGGTTGATCATGCCGGTTTCTTCGGCAATCGGAATAAACTCCAGCGGCGAAATATTACCCAGTTGCGGATGTTGCCAGCGCAGCAGGGCTTCGGCGCCGTTAATGCGATTGGCGTGAATATCGATTTGTGGCTGATATTCCAGATAAAGCTCATCGCGCGACAAAGCAAAACGCAGCGCATGTTCCAGTTCCAGTTTGTGGACGATTTGCGAGTGCATTTCTTCGGTAAAAAACTGGTATTGGTTGCGACCGGCGTGTTTAGCCCGATACATAGCTGTGTCGGCGTGTTTATTGAGGGTTTCGGCATCATGGCCATTGTCGGGATAAATACTGATCCCAATCGACAAGGTGACAAACAGCTGATTACCCTCAACATCAAAATGCTCGGTCATTTTTTCGACCAGTTTCTGGGCAACATGCGCCGCGCCATCGGCATCGGTATCCGGCAGTAAAACAATAAATTCATCACCACCGGTGCGGCAAACCGTGTCCTGTTCGCGCATTTGCCGGCTCAGCCGATCGGCGACAGCGATCAGTAATAGGTCACCAATGGCATGACCAAGACTGTCGTTGATGAATTTAAACCGATCCAGATCCAGATACAGCAATGCCAGTTTTTGATCGTGCCGGTCGCAGGCGATAATGGCCTGCCGGATCCGGTCACTGAGCAATGCCCGGTTGGGCAGTTTGGTCAGCACATCATGTTGTGCCAGAAAGTTAATACGTTGTTCAGCATGGCGCTGCTGCGTGATGTCGCGGCCAATGCCGAGCACACCCAACGTTTCACCATTGGCATTACGAAACGGTGTTTTTAGTGTTTCCAGTAAAACCTGACGGCCATCGGGGTAGGTCAGGGTTTCTTCGTTTAAATGGCTGACACCCCGGGAAATAGCCAGCCGGTCATATTCAAGAAAACGGTTGGCTTCGGCTTCAGGGAAAAAATCAAAATCAGTTTTACCGATAATGTCGGCTTCCGGTGCTGCCAGTAACTTTTCGACGGCTTTATTACAGCGGATATACACACCATCGGTATCTTTACAAAAAATAAAATCCGGGGTTGAGTCGATAATACCGCGCAGCAGCGAACGTTCTTCCAGTAATGCCTGTTCAGCCTGTCTGCGGCTGCTGATATCGTCAACAATAGCGACAAACACTTTTTTATCAGCGTAATGATCGATCTGTATTGAAACGCTAACCGGATAAAAACTGTTGTCTTTACGCCAATGCTCAGCTTCAAACTGCAGCCGGCTTTGCTGGTGGAGTTGTAACGGTTTTAGTTTGCTGAGCAGCTGTTCGCGGTTCAGATCGCGTTTTAAATCCAGCGGTGTCATTTGCCGCAGTTCGTCCATGCTGTAACCGAGATTGTCGCGGGCACCCTGGTTAACCAGTATAAAATTCAGGCTGTCAGCATCAATAATGTAAATCTCGTTTATTGATCGCTCGAGAATGTCACCCAGCAGCTGATTTTCGGCTATAACCTGTTGCTGTTCACTGATATTGAGCACCACACCAACGATTTGCCGGCGATGGCCGGGCCCTTCTTCACCATGAGTGGCGCTCAAATGATCCTGAACATGAATATAGTGACCATCACGATGTTTGAAGCGAAAAATATTGCTTACCGGTTTATCGGTATGTAAGGCCTTTTGCAGTGTTTTTTGCACACTGTCGACATCATCCGGATGGATCCGGTTCAGCCAGCCTTGTGGGTTTTGCAGCCAGAATGCCGCACTGTCGCCGGTCATGGTCTCAACGGCTTCGGTGACATAAGCCAGCTGAAACACCGGACCCGGCAAAATATCCAGCACATAAGTGACGCTGGGGGTGACGCGCAGCATGTTCTGTAAAAAATCAACCGATTGCTTCAGCTCCTGACGCAGCTGATATTGGCGGGTGACATCCTGAAACACCAGGATCACACCGAGGATAGGCGCATTAACAGTATCCTGAGCGCGGATCGGCGCGGCGCTGTCAGAAATATGATAACGATTGCCATCGCGGGCAAATAACACCGTGTGATTGGCAAGCCCCTCGATCTGGCCGGTTTCCAGTACTTTGCTGACCGGATTGGCGATGGGCTCATGCGTGGTGGCATGGTAAATATCAAAAACCGCCAATAATGGCTGACCAATGGCGTCTTGCTCAGGCCAGCCGGTTAAGCTGCAGGCAACCGGATTGATGCGGGTGATCATGCCATTGGCATCGGTGACGATAACGGCATCACCAATTGACTGCAGGGTGATGCTCAGCCGCTGTTCACGAACCATGACTTCGTCAATATATTGTTGTATTTGCCGGCCGGCATTAACCAGCGCGTCGGCAACGGCAGTTTGTTCGGTGCTGCCCCGCAGCGGATTTTGTAAATTAAATTGCTGCTGGCTGAGCTGATGGGCGAGCATTTGCAGTGCTTTGGCAGGCTTTAACACCATCAACCGGATAACGGCAATAAGCAGCAAGGTTGCCACAACAAACAGCAGCAATATTGGCAGCAATTCTTTCCAGAGGTTTTGCTGCATCTGGTCAAGCTGGTAACGGATATTGCTTTCCAGAAATAACACCGGCACGTTTTCATCAGCAGCAAATAAGCCCAGCCCACTTTGGGTTAACGGCACGGCAATATGCAAAATACCATTGTTAAATTGTTGCTGGGGTTGCTGGCTTTCAGCAGCCTTGTTAATAAACACCATTTGCTGTGGATTAAACACCTGATCGGCCATTTGCGAACGCCAGGCAAATCTTGAAGCGTGAACAATCTGCTGTTGCGGATTGAGCAACACACCGAAACTGGCATCTCTTTGCAGGCTGAAACGGGCGATATGGCTTTGTGCCTGCTGCTTATCGTCATTGGCCAGTGCGTATTCGAGATTGTGTGCCAGCTGCAGCGCCGTTTCTTTCAGGTTGTTTTGGGCGTTATCAATGATAAGGTGTCGCCGTTCGTGATATTCGTTATAAGCCTGAATGCCGAATAGCAGCAAAAACAGACCGGCCACAATGGCAGGGATCCAGACGGTCAGACGGTAAGTGGGCATTTTTTTCATTTATCGCCCAGCAGTGCGCCGGCATCGGGCGGATTTGTTAACAGCCCCCGCTGCTGCAAAAACCGGCCGGTGTCATCAATCATTACCGCCAGATCATCAGACAGTAACTGGTCATTCATCGTCTTATCCGGTATCAGCAGATTTTGATAAATCGCTGGCAGTGCGGCCTCGTCAACATTCAGTCGTCCGGCAACAATGGGATAAGCTTGCTGGCGGTTATTAATCAGCACATCCCGACCCTGCCAATAGCCGGTCAGCAGCTGTTCAACTGCTTGCGGCCGGTTTTCCAGCAGGCTCTTCCGGCTCACCAGTACATCGACAATTTTGCCATCAACCTGGGTGCTGTCGAACAATGTTGTAAAACCAAATTGGTTGAGTTTATAAGCGGTTGGATCAAAGGTGACGACGGCATTGGCGCGATTATTTTGCATCAATTGCAAATGCTGGTTAACAGTCGATGGCACCACCACCACTTCATCAAGTCCCAGATCGGCTTTTTGCAGCGCCTGATAGAGCAGGTAAAGACCGACGCTGTCTTCTTCAACGGCAATGCGTTTACCTTTAAGCTGCGCAACGCTGTTGATTTCCGGGCGGCTGATAATTTTATCGGCACCGGCAGAAATATTGGTGACCAGGAGGATCTGTAGATCAGTTATTTGTTCAGAAAGTCTTAATGCTTCATCCAGCGTTAGCGCCGCGATATCCAGCTGACCCTGACGAAAAGCCCGCAGTGTTTCGGTATTAGAGCTCAGCTCTTTTAAAGCAACGCTGTTATCGGGGAAAAAGTCTAACTCACGGGCCAGATATAGCGCTTCATAGCCTGCCCAAACGTTACTGCCAACGCTCAGCGGCGGATCGCCGGCCGGCTCACAGCCAGTTATCAGCAATCCGCCAGTGAGCAGCAAACCAATTCTCAAAGCCCACAGCAAACGTTTTAATAGGCACATGGCCGGCAATCCGCGAAAAATAAAGCTTGTGTCAACAATATCACAAAAATTTGCCGGAACCAGTGCTAACATAAAAGCCACTAAAGTATTGAAAAACCGTTAGTTTGACGGCAGGCTTTAGTCATTGCATAGTAACAATAATGCGTTTTAAGCATTAACGATTAAACGTTCACAGGAGCTTAAAATGGAAATTCCAGGTATCGCCCCTTTTGCCGGCCAGCCGACGCTGACCAACCCGCTGAATAATGCAGATCGGCAAACCGGTCAGCAAACCAGCAATGACCAGGCAACCGAGACCGCTAGTACCACAGTCGCTCAGGAACAATCTGCAACCGCACTGACTAACGGACAAGTTGTCGAAGCTGCGCCAGAGGCGACAGATTCGGCTTTCGATCCGCAAAATCCCGGCGGCACCATTGATTTAACAGCATAAGCTTTATGGCTGAACCGATTATTTCTCATGATCCGCTGTATCGGTTATTACGCGACGGGCAAATTGAGCAATTTAATCAGCGTGTCAAAGCCGGTGAAGTTACCGATCTAACCGGCTGTGATTTCCGGCATATGAACTTGCAGGGCCTGGTTGCTGACAAGCTGGATTTATCCAATGGTTATTTCCGGCAGGCGGATCTGCGGGGTATCGATTTCAGAGCCTGTAAAAGCCTGGAAGGCGCCAGCATTCATGGTGCCAAAATTTCCGGTGCCTATTTTCCCAACGCCCTGACACCTGAAGAAATCACCCTGTCTTTACAACACGGCACAAGAATGCGTTACCGCGATTAGTGCTCCGGGGTTTCGGGCGGGTTGGTTTCATCGTCTGCGGCCCGCTTTGGTAAAAACCGCGCGCACAACAAACCCAGTTCAAATAATAGCCACATTGGCACCGCCAGCAGCGTCTGCGAAATCACGTCCGGTGGCGTCAGCAGCATACCGATGACAAATGCGCCGACAATCACATAAGGCCGCTTTTCCTGCAGGCTTTCCCGGCTGCTGGCACCAGACCAGATCAACAGCAATGTGGCGATAGGCACTTCAAAAGCCAGACCAAACGCAAAAAACAGTTTCAGCACAAAATTAAGGTAATGGCTGATGTCGGTCATCACCGCGACGCCCTGCGGTGCGGCCTGTGTTAAAAAGCCGAAAACCAGTGGGAAAACCACAAAATAAGCGAACAAAATACCCAGTACAAACAGTACGGTACTGGCAAACATCAGTGGAAACACGATGCGCCGTTCATGCTGATACAGCCCGGGCGCAATAAAGGCCCACAACTGGTACAACAACACCGGCATGGCCAGCAACATCGCTGTGGTCAGTGCTAATTTAAAGGGTGCCAGAAATGGGGAGGCGACTTCTGTGGCAATCATGCTGCTGGATTCGGGCAAATGTTTGAGCAATGGCTCTGACAAAATCAGATACAAATCATTGGCAAACGGCAGTAAACAGACGGCGATCAGCAAAATGGCCAGAATGCCGCGCAGCAGGCGATCACGCAGCTCAACCAGGTGCGAAATCAGTGGCTGTTGTTCAGCGTTTTGCATCGTCGGACGGCTCTTGCGGATTCGTGTCGGCAGCGGGTTTTTCAGTTTTATCAGCCGGCGTATCCAGATCGATTTTTTCGTTCATATCCGGCAGATCGTCGGGTTTGCGCAGGGCTTGTTTGAGTTCCTCGGCGCGCAGCTCAGCAGAGATTTCATTTTTGATGGCTTGTAACTGTGCATTGGCCCGGCCCAGCCACAGACCGGTAATACGGGCCAGGCGAGGCAGTTTATCCGGGCCGACCACAACCAGCGCGACCACCGCGATCAGCATCAGCTCCCAGAACCCGACATCAAACACGGCATTTAGCTTTTATCAGAGTCTTTTTCTTTATGCCCAGTATTTTGCTGCGGCTTATCACCGGTTTCATGGCCTAGCTGCTGATCGTCTTTGTCATCTTTATCCTGCTCACCATCTTTTAGCGAGCTTTTGAAACTGCGAATCGCGCTGCCCAAATCACCACCCAGAGAGCGGATTTTTTTGGTACCAAACAGCAGCACCACGATCACCAGAATGATCAGTAACTGCCAGACACTGATGCCACCGAATCCCATAATCTGCTCCTAGTGAAAACCAGGCAGGCCTTTGCCGCCCAGCAAATGAATATGTAAGTGATCAACTTCCTGGCCGCCGCCCGGACCGGTATTAATGATGGTACGAAAACCGTTTGTCAGACCCTGAGACTGTGCCAGTTCCGGCAGTTTCAGCAACATCGTCGCCAGCAAACCGGCGTGACTGTCATCGGCATGATCCAGCCGGGCAATATGCAACTTGGGGATCACCAGTAAATGCACAGCAGCTTTTGGATTGATGTCTTTAAAAACATACAAGGTATCATCTTCGTAAACCTTGCTGGAGGGAATATCTCCGGCTACAATTTTGCAGAAAATACAGTCGCTCATTTCGGGCTCCGGCTGGCTTTTTCTTCAAGACCTGACAGGCCAAAACGCCGATCCAGTTCATCCAGCACAGCCTGCAGTTCAATATCATTATGCGCCAATAAAACCAGCGAGTGAAACCACAGATCAGCGGTTTCATAAATGATTTGGCTGCGATCGCCACTTTTGCCGGCAATCACCGTTTCGGTGGCTTCTTCACCGAGTTTTTTCAGGATTTTATCGGTGCCGGCCTGATACAAACTGGCGACATAGGAGCTGTCAGCATCAGCTTGTTTGCGTTGTTTAAGTACCTGTTCCAGCTGACGGAGAATATCGCTCATCGGTAAATCTCTTTGGGGTCTTTGACCACGGTCTCAACAGTTTGCCACTGACCATCCTGCAAGGCTTGAAAGAAACAATGCACTCTGCCGGTGTGACAGGCAATACCACCCACTTGTTCAACTTCCAGCAAAATCGCGTCATTATCACAATCCAACCGGATATTTTTGATTAGCTGCTGGTGGCCGGACTGTTCACCTTTATGCCAGATTTTTTGCCGCGAACGTGACCAGTAAACCGCATGGCCGGTTTCTGCAGTGAGCTTTAACGCTTCACGGTTGGCCCAAGCAAGAGTGAGCACTTGCTTACTTTTATAATCTTGCGTGATAACAGGTGCCAGACCATCATTGTTCCATTTCACCTGATCCAGCCAGTTGCTCATAAGCGCACCTCAATGCCCTGCTCGGCCATTTGTTGTTTGGCTTCACCGACAGTGTGTTCACCGAAGTGGAAGATGCTGGCAGCCAGCACCGCATCGGCATGACCGAGTTTGATGCCGTCAGTTAAATCCTGCAACTGGCCAACGCCGCCGGAGGCAATCACCGGCACCACCACTGCGTCACTGACGGCGCGGGTTAGATCCAGATCAAAACCGGATTTAGTGCCATCGCGATCCATACTGGTCAGCAGAATTTCGCCGGCACCATAAGCGACCATTTTTTTGGCCCATTCCACGGCATCAATACCGGTTGGCTGGCGACCGCCATGGGTAAATATTTCCCAGCGTGGGGTTTCATTTTCAGCCGATACCCGTTTGGCATCAATCGCGACGACAATGCATTGTGAGCCGAATTTTTCGGCCGCTTCACGGACAAATTCTGGATTTTTTACGGCGGCGGAATTAATGCCGACCTTGTCCGCACCGGCGTTGAGCATTTTGCGGATATCAGCGACGCTGCGAATACCGCCGCCGACGGTCAGTGGGATAAACACCTGACTGGCCACGGCCTCAACCACATGATGCATAGTGTCGCGATTATCATGGGTAGCGGTAATGTCGAGAAAAGTCAGTTCGTCAGCGCCCTGCGCATCATAGCGTTTGGCGATTTCGACCGGATCACCAGCATCACGGATATCAACGAACTGTACGCCTTTGACGACGCGACCGGCATCGACATCCAGGCAGGGAATAATACGTTTGGCCAGTGCCATCAGAATTGCAGCGGCGGATTCAGCTG
>CAMPHB010000012.1 GCA_946885755.1 uncultured Methylophaga sp.
CGGCGGATATTGCAATACATCACACACTTCAGCACGAATATTCAACCCTGAATGCTGCGCCGTTTGCGACAACTGCGCGATGGCAACCGGCGAAATATCCTGCGCCGTAACGGTTAAGCCCTGCGCTGCCAATAACAACGCATTACCGCCCCGGCCACAAGCCAGATCCAGCGCGTTGCCGGTTTTTGGCAATAAATGCTGGTTTTGCGACAGCACCTCGGCCGCCACCGGCAAACCACTTTCAGACTGCTGGTAACGGGCATCCCATTTTTGTTGAATGTCGGACATTAACGCCGCCAGAATGCGGGCGTCAGCACCACCAACAGTGTGAAGATTTCCAAACGGCCAAGCAGCATCGCCACACACAAAATCCACTTCGAGGTATCGTTAATACTGCCAAAATTAGCCGAGACTTCACCCAGCCCGGGCCCCAGATTATTCAAACATGCTGTGACCGCCGAGAACGATGTCACCACATCCAAACCTGTCGACATTAAAGCCAAATGCATGATAGTGAAACAGAACACGTATAACGCAAAAAAGCCCCATACCGCACCCACTACTTTCGCCGGCAGCGCTTTACCATTGACGCGAATGGCAAATACGCCATTAGGATGGATCAGCCGCAGCACTTCACGGTAGCCCTGTTTAAACAGCAGCATCACCCGAATCACTTTCATACCACCGGCTGTCGAAAATGCGCAGCCGCCAATATAACTGGCAAACAGCAGCAGAATCGGCAAAAAGCCCGGCCAATAAGCAAAATCCGCAGTGGCAAAACCTGCTGTGGTGCCAATTGATACCGTCTGGAAAATCGCCTGCCGCGCCGCCAGCGACGTGCCATCCACTGCTGATGTGATCAACAAATAACTGAAGGTAACCAGTGACACCACCAGCATAATGCCTAAGAAGACTCGAAGCTCCGAATCACGCCAGTAATGGCTAAGGCTGCGATTACGCCAGGCCAGAAAATGCAGCGAAAAATTCAATGCTGAAATCAGCATAAAAATCACCGCGATCATTTCAATGACACCGCTATTGTAATGACCGATGCTGGCATCATGGGTTGAAAAGCCGCCGATAGCGACCGTTGAAAAACTATGACCAATCGCATCAAACCAATTCATGCCGGCCCAGTGATAAGCCACTGCACAGGCAATCGTCAGGCTCATGTAGATATACCAGAGCGCTTTGGCCGTTTCGGTAATGCGTGGTGTCAATTTGGCATCTTTCATTGGCCCGGGGGTTTCGGCGCGGTAGAGCTGCATGCCACCGACGCCCAACAGCGGCAGGATCGCTACGGCCAACACCACGATCCCCATACCGCCCAGCCACTGCAAAAACTGCCGGTAAAACAAAATCGATTTCGGTAAATCATCGAGCCCGGTAAGGACTGTCGAGCCTGTGGTGGTCAATCCGGACATCGACTCAAACACCGAGTCGGTAAAACTCATCAAAGGATCGGTAGACAGAAAAAATGGCAGTGAACCGGAAAAACCCAGCGCCAGCCAGAACATCACCACGACAATAAAGCCGTCACGGATCTTCAGTTCTTTACGATGTTTACGTGCCGGTAACCATAATAAAGCGCCAATGCTAAGCAGCAGCCCGAATGCTGTGATAAAGGCTTTGGCCTCACCATCCTGATACAGCAGTGAAACCAGTACCGGCGGCAGCATGGTGATACTGAACAACGCCAGCAAAATGCCCAAAATCCGCTGTATCGTTAAAAGCTGCATGGTTAATCAGAATTCATCGCGCCGATAAAAGAGCCGATAATACCCCCAGCCGGCCAGCAAAACCAAAAGCAATGCTATCAAAGGCCACTGACCAAATCGCACATAAGGTGTTGCACCCTGTCTTGGCTGAATATTTTGTGTGATCACGGCCTGTTGAAATTGCGGACTTTGCTCGCCTATACCGCCTTTATGATCAATGAAGGCTGAAATCCCATTGGTCGTCACCCGCAGTACCGGCCGGCCAGCTTCCAGTGCCCGGCTGCGGGAAATTTGCAAATGCTGATGCGGCGCAAAAGAATCGCCATACCAGGCATTGTTAGTGGCGTTGACCAGCAAACTGGCTTCGGGCAAGGTCGCCCGAACTTCTTCGGTAAAGGCATCTTCATAACAGATAGTGATACCCAACGGCTGACCAGCAGCATGGATTAAAGGTTGGTTTTCAGGACCCGGTACAAAACCCGACATTCGCAAATCAAAAAAACAGATAAGTCCACGCAGGGTTTCAAACGGCACATAATCACCGAACGGTACCAATTGTTTTTTATGATAGAACGCCGGCGTTTCGGTTTCGGCAAGTCGCGCCATGCTGTTGTAATAACGTTCACCGTCATCATCAAGTACCGGTAAACCGACCAGCAATTCGCTGTTATTGGCTGCAGCTTCTTTGGCTAGAGGCAGCAAAAAGCCTTCGTCTATTTGATGATAAAACGCGGTAGCGGCATTTTCTGGCCATATCACCAGATCACTGTCCCAATTTTCCATACTGAGACGGGCATACAATTGCAGTGTTTGCCGTAATTGATCGGGATCCCATTTAATCGCCTGATCGACATTGCCCTGAATCATGCTGACCTGCAGCGGCGCATCCTTGGCGCTAGTCCATTGCAAGCTGTTCAGCGCCATACCAGCCGGCCAGATTAGCAATGCCGGCAACAGCCACAACCACTGTTTATGCTGCCATGCCGTCAGCAACAAACCGGCCGTCAGTGCTACCAGAAATGAAGCGCCGTAAACGCCCACAATCGGGATCACGCCGGCCAACGGCCCGTCGATTTGTGCTGTGCCGATTTCCAGCCAAGGAAAACCGCTTAAAAACCAGCTTTTAAACCATTCAAAACCAACCCAGCCAGCGGGCAATAACAATACATAATCAACGCCGTTGAGGCGCTGGTTTTGCAAGGGTTTAACCAGATAACCCAGCAGCGCCGGCATCAGTGCCAAAAACGCCACAAAACCAGCGGTCAGACCACCCGCCAAAGGCCAGCTGGCCTGGCCAAATTCATGAATGGCAACATACACCCAGGAGACGCCAACGCCGAACATGCCAAGACCAAACAACCAGCCCCGCCAAAAAGCCTGCCGCGGTTTAACATCGCGCCAGCTGGCGAATAACAACAACAAACTGACCACCGCCAGCGGATACCAATAAAACGGTGCAAAAGCTAATGGCAGCAGCGCGCCGCCAATTAAGGCCAGCCAGCTGCCGGCCGGTCCACGTAAGCCTTTACGCCGGTCGCTGAACACTATTCACTGTCCGCTTCGGTTTCCGGCACTTCGGGCAACACCACCATACGCATCAAATGCACGCGCCGATTGTCAGCACGCAAGATAGTAAACTCGAAATGGCCGATGGTGATTTGCTCGCCGCGCCCCGGCAAATGGCCAAACTGATTCACCACATGGCCACCAACGGTGTCAAAATCGTCATCACTCCAGTCGACTTCAAAAAACTCATTAAAATCTTCTACCGGCGTCAGCGCTTTAATGGTGTAAGTGTTTTCATCACGCTGCAAAATGGGGGCATCGTCGTCGATATCGTGCTCATCTTCGATTTCACCGACAATTTGTTCCAGCACGTTTTCGATGGTGACCATGCCGGCCACACCGCCATATTCATCAACGACAATCGCCATATGATTACGCCGCGCCCGAAATTCACGCAGCAATACGTTAAGTCGTTTGCTCTCCGGAATAAACACCGCCGGCCGCAGCAATTCACGCAAATCAAATTTGAATTCACCGCTGCTGACCACCGCTGCCAGCAGATCTTTGGCCAGCAAAATGCCGATAACGTCGTCCCGGTCATCATCGATCACCGGGAACCGTGAGTGGGCGGTTTCAGTGACCAGTTTCAGCGTTTCTTCGGCGGGTGCATCACGTGACACCATTACCACCTGTGAGCGCGGGATCATGATATCGCGGGCCTGCATTTGTGAAACGCTGAGCGCGCCTTCCACAATCGACAACGCTTCGGAATCCAGAATATGCCGCTCGGAAGCACTGCGGATAAGCTCGATCAGCTGTTCCTGATCTTTGGGTTCTAAAAATAAATTACTTAGCCGCTTGACCCAGGACTGCGGGTTACTTGAGCGACTCGGTCGGCCCTCGTTCATGGTGATACCCTCGATTCGAGATAGGGATTTTCAATATTAAACTGCCGCAAAATGGCGATTTCGCGGTTTTCCATCTGCTCAGCCTCATCATCGTTGATGTGGTCATAGCCCAGCAAATGCAGACAACCATGTATCGTTAAATGTGCCCAGTGATGCATTTCTGCCTTGCCTTGCTGCGCCGCTTCAGCAGTCACCACCGGTGCACAAATCACCAAATCACCCAGTAATCTGGGCTGCAACGGTACCGGTGATTCAAACGGAAAAGACAACACATTGGTGGGTTTATCTTTACCCCGATAATCACGGTTTAACTGCTGGCTTTCCGCCGCATCAACAATGCGGATACTCAGCTCACAATCCTCGGCCACTTCCTGCAAAGCCGCTGCCGCCCAGCTCTGAAACTGCGCCAGATCCGGCTGAACTATATCGACCGTCTGTTGCAGATCAATGAATACGTTCACGGTTTTCGCTCAGCCTTATCGTAGGCAAGAATCACTTTTTGTACCAGTGAGTGGCGCACCACATCTTTGGCCTGGAAAAAGGTAAAGCCAATGCCCTCGACATCTTTCAGCACTTCAATAGCATGCCGTAAACCGCTGCGCTGCGCTGCAGGCAAATCGATCTGGGTAATATCACCGGTAATGACCGCAGTCGAGTTATAACCCAAACGGGTTAAAAACATTTTCATCTGCTCGGTGGTAGTGTTTTGCGCTTCATCAAGAATAATAAACGCTTCGTTAAGTGTCCGGCCGCGCATGTAAGCAAGCGGCGCCACTTCAATGACATTACGCTCAATCAGCTTGGCGACTTTTTCAAAACCGAGCATTTCATACAGTGCATCAAATAATGGCCGCAAATACGGATCCACTTTTTGCGCTAAATCACCGGGCAAAAACCCGAGGCGCTCGCCAGCTTCGACCGCAGGTCTTACCAGGACAATACGCCGGGCAAAATCCCGTTCCAGCGCTTCGACGGCACAAGCCACCGCCAAATAGGTTTTACCGGTACCAGCCGGACCCACACCAAAATTAATATCGTGGGTCATGATCCGCCGCAGATATTCCTGCTGGTTATCACCGCGGGCTTTCACCAGACCGCGCTTGGTTTTAATGGTGACTTCTTTTTCAGCTTCAAAGCCGGTGGTATCGGCGCCACCCACTTCGCGGATCGCTAAGTGCACTTGCTCCGGGGCCAGCACAATTTGCGCGGTTTCTGCATACAGGCCATGGATCACATCCTGCACATCACTGAGTTTGTCGGGGTGACCGATGATCTGAAATTTGCCGCCACGGTTATTAATTTCCACACCAAAGCCGCGCTCCATCATCCGGATATGCTCATCCAGATGGCCGCAGAGATTGGCAAGACGCGGATTATCCGCAGGGCTGAGTTCAAAGCTGACGCTGTCTACTGACGTAGTGGTTTCGCTCACAAAAGAGTTCCGTGAATGGCTTAGAGAATAACGCTATCAGCAAGCAGTTCGGCTCGCAAGGAGTTGCTGTGCGCTTCGGTTATACGAACATCGACAAATTTGCCGATAAGGCTGTTATCACCGGGGAAATTGGCGACCCGGTTATTTTCGGTACGGCCGGCCAGTTCACCGTCATAACGATGTGCAGCACGCTCCACCAGTACCCGCTGCACCGTGCCGACCATCGACTGGCTGATGTTCATTTCCAGCTCACGCAGCCGGTCCTGCATGACTTGCAGCCGCTGTTTTTTGATGTCGTCGCTGACATCATCATTAAACATCGCCGCCGGTGTGCCTGGCCGTGCGCTATATATAAAGCTGAACGAATGATCAAAACCAATCTGGTTAATCAAATCCATGGTGTCGTTAAAATCCTGTTCGGTTTCGTTAGGGAAACCGACAATAAAGTCACTCGACATGCTCAGATTCGGACGGATTTGTTTCAGCCGTTCAATTTTTTCAACATATTGGGCAACGCTATGACCACGCTTCATCATCGCCAGAATACGATTGGAGCCGGACTGTACCGGCAGGTGCAAGTGATTAACCAGCTCGGGGACTTCAGCAAATGCCTGAATCAGCGAATCGGAAAATTCCACCGGGTGTGAAGTGGTAAACCGAATACGGTCGATACCGTCAATCGCCGCCACATAGTGAATCAGCAGCGCCAGATCGGCGGTTTCGTCATCTTCGATAATGCCCTGATAGGCATTGACGTTCTGCCCCAGCAAATTAACTTCACGTACGCCCTGCGCGGCCAATTGACGGATTTCCCGCAGAATACTGCTAACCGGGCGGCTGACTTCTTCACCACGGGTGTAGGGCACCACACAAAAAGTGCAATATTTGCTGCAACCTTCCATGATCGACACAAATGCGGTGGGGCCTTCAGCTTTGGGGGCTGGCAGATGATCAAATTTCTCGATTTCCGGAAATGAGATATCAATTTCCGGCTTGCTGGTTTTGCGGACTTCGTTAAGCATGTCCGGCAGGCGATGCAGGGTTTGCGGGCCAAACACCAGATCTACCCATGGTGCCCGTTTACGAATCGCCTCGCCTTCCTGACTGGCCACACAACCACCGACGCCAATGATCAAGTGGGGTTTCTTATCTTTCCAGCGTTTCCAGCGGCCGAGCTGATGGAAGACTTTTTCCTGCGCTTTTTCACGAATTGAACAGGTGTTGAGCAAGAGCACATCAGCGTCTTCGGCGATCTCGGTCGGCTCCAGCTGATGTGATGCACCCAGGACTTCAGCCATTTTGTTCGAGTCGTACTCGTTCATCTGGCAGCCAAAGGTTCTGATAAAAAGTTTTCCGGCCATAAAATCTTTGATTTGCAAAGGGCCGTAAGGATACGCTTTTTGGCCCGATTAGTACAGACAAGTGATTGTTTTTGTTAGGGCTTGTTTAGTCCGGCTGGCGGTCACGCTGACGGTATTCAAATGCAGCCTCGCAAGCGGGTAAATCATAATAAAGCGGCGCTCGCACAATTTCACCTTGACGCATCAGTGCAGCACCATAATCACGATAAAAATGCCGGCATTCGTCCAGTGATTTATCAAATTGTGCCGGACATTCCTGAATCAACTGCTCTCGTTCCGGCGCCAGCTTGGCCTCACGTGCCGCCTCACATTGAGCATCGAGTTGTTGCTGTTTATCGTCAGCCACCAACGGCAAACTGATAACGAATAACAACATCAGCCAGTGATATCCCCTCATATCTGCTCCACCAGTTATCTAGTCATGCTGTTTTGATAACAGCTCAAGTTTATTGACAACTTTTCCGAGCATTTCGCATCACGATGCAATTAAATACGTTATCGTAGCGGTGAAATTATTCAATTGACCAAAGGAGGCCGGCGATGGGCGGCAACAGAATTTTAGGTATTGTGTTACTGGTTATTGGTGTGATCTTGCTGTTTTTTGGTTACAACGCCTCACAGTCACTGGGCGATCAGTTAACTGAAACTGTGACCGGCAAATTTACCGATGAAACCATGTGGTACATCATCGCTGGCGCCGCGTCAGTCGTGGTCGGTGCGGTACTGACATTGCGTAAATAGCCCCTTTCATCAATGCTTTAAGCATCGGCAGTTTGGACAAACTGTTATGCTAGGCAACCAAAACTGCTTATTGGCAGCAAAAGCCTCCATATTTGGGGGCTTTTTTATTTTCTTAGGGCAAACTCATGACTGAAACGACATTTATCAAAGGCAAAGATCGCGATCTGGAATCAAGCATCACTTCCATGCAGGCCAAACTCAAATCGTTTGGTTTTGATGTCGAAGAAGCCTCTTGGCTGAATCCGGTCAGCAATGTCTATTCGGTCCATATCCGTGATAAAAGCTGCCCGCTGATGTTTACCAATGGCAAAGGCAGCAGCGAAAAAGCCTGCCTGGCCAGTGCGCTGGGCGAATATTTTGAACGCTTAAGCTGCAATTACTTTTTTGCCGATTTCTATCTGGGCGAACAGCATAGCAACAGCGAATTTGTCCATTACCCGGATGAACGCTGGTTCGATATGGCGGGTGATGAAATGCCCGAAGGCCTGATGGATGAAAGCCTGTGGCAATACTTTGATCCCGACGGTGAACTGACTCCGGATATGCTGTTTGATACCAACTCCGGCGATGGTCAGCGCGGCATTTGCGCGGTACCTTATCAGCGCCTGCGCGATGGCGCAGTCCGTTATATCCCGGTCAATGTGATTGGCAATATTTATGTCAGCAATGGCATGTCAGCCGGCAATACGCAAAACGAAGCCCGTGTGCAGGGTTTGTCAGAAGTCTTTGAGCGTTATGTAAAAAACAAAATCATCGCCGAGGGTATTTGCCTGCCGGAAGTGCCGAACCCGGTATTAAACCGTTATCCGAAAATCCAGCAGGCGCTGCAGGAACTGCGTGATCACGGCTATCATCTGCGCGTTGCCGATGCCTCGCTCGGCGGCCAGTTTCCGGTGATGTCGGTGACGCTGATCAATCCCAAGGATGGGTCGGTGTTTGCCTCATTCGGCGCACACCCGAGTTTTGAAGTGGCTTTGGAGCGCACCGTCACCGAACTGCTGCAAGGTCGCGGGCTGGATCAACTTGATGTATTTCATCCGCCGACCTTTGATCTGGATGAAGTCGCCTCACCCGCCAATCTGGAAATGCACTTTATCGATTCCAGCGGGTATATCTCTAATGACTTCTTCCGGGAAACGGCAGATTACGATTTCGCCGACTGGGATTTTGATAATGCCACAGCCGATGAATTCAAGTTCCTGACCGACAAAATTCACGATCTGGGCTTTGAGATCTATATTGCCGATTACAACCATCTGGATGTTTATGCCTGCCGCATTCTGGTGCCGGGCATGTCGGATATTTATCCGGTCGATGAACTGGTCTGGGAAAACAATAATGAAGGCGCGCTGTTTCGCGAAGACTTCCTGGCACTGAAAGACGGTGATGTCAGCCAATGGGAAGACATTCTGGATCGCCTTGATGAAGGTGGCTATAACGACCAAACACCGGTGGCGCCGTTTATCGGTCTGGCGCCTGATCCCGGCACCTTATGGGCTGACATCCGTCTCGGTGAGCTGAAAGCTATGCTTTATCTGGCATTGGAAGATGAAGAAGCCATCGACTGGATTGACTGGTGTCTGGCACTGGATCAAGCAAGCGACGAGACAATTTTGCATTACCGCTGCCTGAAAGCATTGCTGGAAATCAAATGGGATGATGAACGCGATTATGCACAATATGCAAAAGGTCTGGCGTTAATGTATGGCCAGCAAAATGTCGACGACGGTATCGCAATCGTCGAAGGCGAAAAACGCTTCCACAACCTGCATTGCCCGGGGCTAAGCCTGCAAGGTTTTGAAAGGCACAACGCACTACTGGCCGGTTACGAAAAGCTACAACAGGCCAAGCGCCAGAACTGGGGCGGCGCCAATCGCAGTTGATGCCGGTTATTCGGGGTTATTTGCTGGGTTGTTTCAGCTCAAAACCCCGGACAATGACATAGGCAATCAGCGCAAATACAAACACCACCAGATACAGCCAGGCAATACTTTGCAGGGTTTCAATCAGTGTCCGGTAAATTTCAATCACCCAGCGCTCAGTGGTTAAAGTCAGCGCCTCGGTTTTTTCAAACTGCGCTGTGATGTAACGTTCCAGCTCGTAAATTCTTACCCCGCCAGAAATACCTACCACATAAGTGGCAAAGACAATATATTTTTGCCATGCATGACTGATGGGATCTTTGATGATGCGCTGGAAAATCTCCCCCAGCGGTTTGTCAAACAACCTGACCACCAAAAATGACACCAACAGTGCCAGTATAAACGTGACGATAAGTAACGTAAAAAACATGCCGGCTTCCTTGTGTCGGTTAAGGGCTAATCGGTTGTTTCAGTATGCTCGTATTGCGGATTTTGTAACTGCGGATCATTTTCCGGCAAACATTTAAACGTGACATCGTAGTAATAGCGCATCTTATTGTGGCGTTTGCGCAGTTTGGTCACCAGCACTTTTTGTCCCATGGCTTCACAATGTGCCCGCGCCTGACTGAGCGCCGAGCCCTTGGTTTCTGAATCATTGGGACCATCACTGCTCACCGAAAAGGTATTACCACCGAGCGTGTTGACGCCGGACGTTTTTAAACCACAACCGGCCAGTAACATGACAGACAACAAACTCAACAGCATCAATGGCTTTTGCATCATCATTCTCCTAAAAATGACCGTCCGTACCGACTGAAATTCAAGTATCCCACATCACATCGGCGTTTTGCTGAATAGCGGCTTTTAACAAACCCATCAGCGGTAAAGCACGATGGCTAAGGCCCGGCTTAAATTCGGCATCCGGATCAGTTTTTTGCTCAGCGGCTTTACTCTCAGCCACGGCTTTTTCCAACCGGCTCAGTGCCGCCGGTAACTCTGTTGCCTGCAAAGCGCCGGGTATGGTGCCACTGTGTCCCATGATTTGCAGCATGTGCTGCGCGACTTCACCAAACATGGTGATGTCGGCATGGGCTTTACTGGTGAAGGTAACAAGCATGTTTGATCCCCTGTTGTTATCGTCAAACTGTAATCTTACCAGTTGGTTTCAACAAGCTTTGGCAAGGCTTGTGTTTAGCTCCTGCCAACGTTAAATTGACATCAAATCTAATCGCAGGGAGCGAATCATGGCTATCAGGGACTGGCCGGCCAGTGAGCGGCCGCGTGAAAAGCTGTTGCAATCAGGTGCCGCGGCATTATCGGATGCTGAATTACTGGCGATATTTTTACGCACCGGCGTCACCGGTTTATCGGCGGTGGATCTGGCGCGCAGATTATTATCTGATTTTGGCAGTTTAAGAGCGTTGCTGGATGCCGATGCCGATACCTTTTGCCGGCAACATGGTCTGGGCAGCGCCAAATTTGTGCAGCTGCAGGCAGTGCTGGAAATGAGCCGCCGCCATCTGGAATCAACCTTAAGCCGTGGTAATGCGTTTACCGATGCCGCTACCACCCGCAGTTATTTGCAGCGCCAGCTTCGGCATTTTGATCATGAAGTGTTTGCCTGCCTGTTTCTCGATACCCGCCACCGGTTGATAAGCTTTGACCCGTTGTTTCGCGGTACTATTGATGGCGCCAGCGTTTATCCGCGTGAGGTCGTTAAACAGGCTTTGAAACACAATGCGGCGGCGGTGATCTTTGCCCATAACCATCCATCCGGTGTGGCCGAGCCCAGTCAGGCGGATATCCAAATTACCAAGCGGCTGCGTGCCGCGCTGGAACTGGTGGATATCCGCGTACTGGATCACATTATTGTCGGTGATGCCCACACCTGCTCGCTGGCGCAAATCGGCGAGATTTAATCAGCATCAAACGGTTTGTCTTTAAAGTGTTTTTCACCGCTGAACATAGCTGAGGTCAGGCCACTGCGCTCACGGTTTTCGGCCACCACCACGGCGATAATATGAATCACCACCGATAAAGCCAGCAGGTAAAAAAACCAGGTATGCAGTGTCCGGTAGGGCTTACGAAAATCGCGCATTTCCTTGTAAGCGACGGGGTCGATATTGGTTTTGTCGTAAGGTTTGATTTGATCCAGTGCCGACTTGTCAGCCGCCACCCATTGTTTTATCTGACTGCCAAACGGTGCGGCATAAATATCGGTACTGGCCAGCACCAGGCCAGTGGCCCCCTGCGCGGTCATGAACAGCAGCATGGCCAAAACACTCCAGCGGGCCAGCGGATTATGGCCAAGAAACTTGACCTGCTGACCTGTTTTACGCCCTTGTAAATAGGCACTCATCTGGGCTTTATAAACTTTACCAAACGGTAAAATTGCTCCCCAGCGGGCAAAGCGGTTGCCGGCAAAGGCCCAGACAAAACGCCACAGCAGGTTGATAACAAACACGTAACCGGCCCAGCTGTGGGCCGTTTTCAGGACAATTTTGCCGTCATCGGTGACACCAATCGGATCGCTGAACATCATCACCAGGCCAATCGCCGCCAGCACCATAAATGACAAAACCGCCACCCAGTGAAAAATCCGCGTGCTGCGATCCCATACCGGATAGCTGTGCATTGTTTCTCCGCTCATGATGTCTCCCGCAAGTTAACTTATTGGCAGCATATGCCGCCAAACTTAAGTCAGCCTTAAACGGTAAAACAAACTTTGCAACTGTTGACGAGGCTGGCTTTTGAAAAGGGTTGCGGCTTTACCTTAGCAAATAAAACCCGCTAAGGCATGACCAGCGCCTGGCTGATATCAGCCAAACGTTGACGGGCAGGTGGGGGCTCGGTAGTGCCCCCTCGGTGAGCTAAGGCGTTTTTATTGACCGACCAACTTCTCTGCAGCCTCGACCGGTGTATGACGGACATCTTCACCCTTGACCATAAAGATGACATGTTCCGCGACATTACAGGCATGATCGCCGACCCGTTCCAATGCCCGGAGGATCCACATAACCGACATACAGCGGGAAATATTGCGAGTATCTTCCATCATAAACGTCAGCAAAGTACGTGTTGCCGCCTGATATTCTTCGTCTACCCGCTTGTCTTCTTTCATGATGCGCAGTGCCTGCTCCGAATCCAGCCGGGCAAAAGCATCGAGCGCGTCATGCAACATGCCAAGCACATGGTTACCAATATGGCGC
>CAMPHB010000013.1 GCA_946885755.1 uncultured Methylophaga sp.
TTCTAGCAGATAGACGCCGGATTTTAATTTAGCAAACAACAGGCAAAAAAAAGGCCGTCAGAGACGGCCTTCGTATGCAGGATCAGGCTTCTTAGCGGCCTTTGCCTTTACGCATACGTTCAATACTGCGGATTTGTGCCATGGCTTCTGCCAATTGTGCGGCTGCTTCGGTGTAGTCCATTTTTGAAGACTTATCTTTCATCGCTTTTTCAGCCGCTTCTTTGGCTGCCACTGCTGCGGCTTCATCCAAATTGGCAGCACGACTAGCGGTATCCGCCAAGACGGTCACCACGTGTGGTTGTACTTCCAGCATACCGCCGGAAACGTAGAAGTGTTCTTCTTTACCGTCTTTTAAAACGCGCACTTCACCCGGTTTCAGGGTGGTCAGCAATGGGGTGTGACGTGGGTAAATACCCACCTCACCCATTTTTGCCGAGGCAAATACGGCTTCTACTTCACCAGAGAAGATGGCTTGTTCGGCACTTACGATGTCAACATGGATAGTCATAGCCATGCGCTACCTCCCCGGAGATTAGTACTTCTTGGCTTTTTCAATGGCTTCGTCAATGGTGCCAACCATGTAGAAAGCTTGCTCCGGCAGTGAGTCATACTCACCATCCAGAATACCGCGGAAACCTGCCAGCGTGTCTTTCAGTGAAACATATTTACCCGGTGCACCGGTGAATACTTCAGCAACGAAGAACGGCTGTGACATGAAACGCTGAATCTTACGAGCACGTGATACTGACTGTTTGTCTTCTTCTGACAATTCGTCCATACCCAGGATCGCGATAATGTCTTTCAGTTCTTTGTAACGTTGCAGGGTGTTTTGTACACCACGGGCAATTTCATAATGCTCGTTACCAACAACCAGTGGGTCCAGCTGACGTGAAGTTGAATCCAGCGGGTCAATCGCAGGGTAAATACCCAGTTCCGCAATTGAACGTGACAATACAACGGTCGCATCCAAATGGGCGAAGGTGGTCGCTGGAGATGGGTCAGTCAAGTCATCCGCAGGTACGTATACCGCTTGGATAGAGGTGATAGAACCGACTTTAGTTGAGGTGATACGCTCTTGCAGTACACCCATTTCTTCAGCCAGTGTTGGCTGATAACCTACCGCTGAAGGCATACGGCCTAACAGGGCTGATACTTCGGTACCGGCCAGTGTGTAACGGTAAATGTTATCAACGAAGAACAGTACGTCACGGCCTTCATCACGGAAAAACTCGGCCATGGTCAGACCGGTCAGGGCAACACGCAGGCGGTTACCTGGTGGCTCATTCATCTGACCGTAAACCAGTGATACTTTGTCGATTACGTTTGAATCGGTCATTTCGTGGTAGAAGTCGTTACCTTCACGGGTACGCTCACCAACACCGGCAAATACCGAGAAACCGCTATGCTCGATAGCGATGTTACGGATAAGCTCCATCATGTTGACGGTTTTACCAACACCGGCACCACCGAACAGACCGACCTTACCACCCTTAGCGAACGGGCAAACCAAGTCGATAACTTTGATACCGGTTTCCAGCAATTCGTTACTGGCAGACAGTTCATCAAATGAAGGTGCTTTGCGGTGGATACCCCAACGCTCTTCTTCACCGATATCGCCTTTTTCGTCGATTGGGTTACCCAGCACGTCCATGATACGGCCCAGTGTTTTCTGACCAACCGGTACGCTGATGGCTTTGCCAGTGTTGCTGACTGCCAGACTACGTTTCAGACCGTCGGTGGTACCCATCGCGATGGCACGAACCACACCGTCACCCAGTTGTTGCTGAACTTCTAAGGTCAGACCAACTTCGTCAACCATCAAAGCATCGTAAACTTTTGGCAGACTGTCGCGGGGAAATTCCACGTCAACGACCGCACCGATAATTTGTACAATCTTTCCAGAGCTCATCTTGCTTCCTCTTTCCAATAGGTTCGGGCTGCTCAGCCCTTTATTTCAGTTATACCGCAGCGGCGCCGGCAACAATCTCAGAGATTTCCTGTGTGATCGCAGCTTGTCGCGCTTTGTTGTAAACCAGCTGCAGATCATCAATAAGGTCGCCGGCATTGTCAGATGCATTCTTCATCGCGATCATGCGCGATGCTTGCTCTGAAGCGATATTTTCAACGACACCCTGATACACCAGTGACTCGATATAACGGACCAGCAGATCATCCAAAACTTCTTTGGCATCCGGCTCGTAGATGTAGTCCCAGTGATGTGACAGCTCTTTGCTCGGTTTTTCTGGCTTGGCTGGCAACAGACGGATAATCTTGTCTTCCTGCGTCATGGTATTCACGAACTCGTTATAGACCAGATACAGTGCATCAATTTCGCCGGACTCGTATTTATCCAGCATCACTTTGACGGTACCAATCAGGTCATTTACACGCGGTGAATCACCCAGTTGCGAAGCCTGACCCACCAGATTGACCGGCAAGCGGACAAAAAACGCTGAGGCTTTCTGACCGATGGTGCAAACGTCAATCTTCATGCCTTTATCAGACTTGCTGCGAATTTCGTTGAGTACCACTTTGAACAGGTTATTGTTCAAACCGCCGCACAAACCACGATCCGACGAGACGATAATGTAACCAACCCGTTTTGACTCTTCACGATCCTGCAAATACGGATGTTTGTATTCAGGATGGGCAAAAGCCAAATGCTGAATCACATTGTAAATCTTGTCCGAATAGGGACGCGTTGCTGCCATGCGTTCCTGAGCTTTACGCATTTTACTGGCAGCCACCATCTCCATCGCAGAGGTGATCTTCTGCGTGCTTTTGATGCTTGCTATCTGCGTGCGTATCTCTTTACCGCTAGCCATGAATTATGCCTCGCTTACCAGCTGCCGTTGGCTTTGAATTTCTCAATAGCGCTGCGCATTTGGCCAGCGATATCGTCATCAAAATTGCCTGTTTTGTTGATGGTATCCATCAGCTCAGCATGCTGTGAACGCATGTTTGACAACAGGGCCGCTTCAAACGAACCGACTTTGTTGACATCAACATCATCCAAGAAGCCTTCGTTAGCAGAGAACAGCGAAATCGCCATTTCAGCAACAGACAGTGGTTGATATTGTTTCTGTTTCATCAGTTCGGTAACGCGTTGACCACGGCTGATTTGTGCACGGGTTGCTTCGTCAAGATCTGAAGCAAACTGAGCAAATGCTGCCAGTTCACGATACTGCGCCAAGTCCAGACGGATACCGCCACCCAGTTTCTTGATGACCTTGGTTTGAGCCGAACCACCAACACGTGATACCGACAGACCGGCGTTAATCGCAGGACGGATACCGGCGTTAAACAAGTCAGTTTCCAGGAAGATCTGACCGTCAGTAATCGAAATAACGTTGGTTGGTACGAATGCAGAGACGTCACCCGCCTGCGTTTCGATAATCGGCAGTGCGGTCAAAGAACCGGTTTTGCCTTTCACTTTACCGTCGGTGATTTGCTCAACGTAGTCTTCGTTAACCCGTGCAGCACGTTCCAGCAGGCGTGAATGCAGGTAGAAAACGTCACCAGGGTAGGCTTCACGACCTGGCGGACGACGCAGCAACAGAGATACCTGACGGTAAGCCCATGCTTGTTTGGTCAAATCATCATAAATGATCAGCGCATCTTCGCCTTTATCACGGAAGTATTCGCCCATTGAACAACCGGCGTATGGCGCGATAAATTGCAAAGCAGCTGAATCAGACGCAGAAGCGGCAACGATGATGGTGTGACTCAGTGCATCATGCTCTTCCAGTTTGCGAACCACGTTGGCAATTGACGATGCTTTCTGACCAATCGCCACATAGATACATTTAACGCCTGTACCTTTTTGGTTGATGATGGTGTCAACAGCAATCGCAGTTTTACCGGTTTGGCGGTCGCCGATGATAAGCTCACGCTGGCCGCGGCCAACCGGGATCATGGCGTCAATTGATTTCAGACCAGTTTGAATTGGCTGATCAACAGATTTACGGGCGATTACGCCTGGCGCGACTTTTTCAATTGGTGATGCTTCTTTAGCATCAATGTCGCCTTTACCGTCGATTGGCTTACCCAATGAATCAACAACACGACCGAGCAGCGCTTCACCCACTGGCACTTCCAGAATACGGCCGGTGCATTTGACTTTATCGCCTTCAGTGATGTGCTGATAGGCACCCAGAACAACGGCACCCACGGAGTCGCGTTCAAGGTTAAGCGCCATACCAAACGTGTTACCCGGAAACTCAAGCATTTCCCCGGACATAACGTCGGCAAGACCATGAATACGCACGATACCATCGGTTACACCGACAACGGTGCCTTCGGTACGTGCTTCAGTGGCCCCGTCAAAGCTTGCAATACGCTTTTTGATCAGGTCACTGATTTCTGCTGAATTCAGTTGCATCTCTGTTTCCTCTTTAACGGGCCGGTTAGCGAATCGCGTTGGCCAGTCTGTTCAATTTACCTAAGGCAGATCCATCGATAACCAGATCGCCTGCCCGAATGATTGCACCGCCCAGCAGGCCTTCATCGACTTGCTCAGTCAACGTGACCTCTTTGCCAAGGCGTTTTTTCAACGCGGCTGCGATTTTGGTTTTTTGCGCATCGGTCAAAGCACGGGCAGTGACCACTTCCGCTGTCAGCATTTGCTCGGCATCGGCGCGTAACGCTTCAAAAAGCGTGGCAATTTCCGGTAACAGCAGCAGCCGGTTGTTTTCGGCTAACAGCAACAGAAAGTTGCGCGCATCGGCGGATAATTTACCGACCACATCACCCAGCAGATCCACAGCCTGTTCATCGCTGACCGCAGGACTGGTCAGAACGGCCTGTACTTCTGCACTTTCTGCGCATTGCGCAGCCGTTTGCAGCATTTCAGACCAAGTCTGCAAGTCACCTTTTTCCTGCGCCAGTGAAAATACGGCGACAGCGTAAGGGCGTGCGATGGTTATTGCTTCTGCCATCCTGTGTATCCTCTAGATTTGGCTGACCAATTCGTCAAGCAGCTCGGTATGCGCTTTATCGTCGATTTCGCGGCCAAGAATTTTGCTGGCACCGGCTACAGCGACTGCTGAAACTTGTGTCCGCAACTCATCACGCACCCGGTTGGCTTCCTGATCAATTTCTGCACGGGCAGATGTCAGAATGCGCTCACCTTCGGTGCGGGCATTGGTTTTGGCTTCATCAACGATTTCGTTACCACGGCGCTGTGCCTGAGAAACGATTTCACCTGCCTGATTTTTGGCTTCATGAATCACTTGCTGGGCACGTTTTTCGGCCAGCTCCTGTTCATGACGACCGCGCTCGGCGGCTGCCAGACCATCGGCAATTTTCTTTTTGCGTTCTTCCAACGCTTGCATGATCGGCGGCCATACATATTTCATGCAAAACGCGATAAAAATCGCAAATGCAATTGCCTGACCTATCAAGGTTGCATTGATATTCATGCTAATACCTCTCTGTTATCGCAAATGGGTTAGGTGTAATGTCTTAACCAGCCACTGCGAACAGGATGTACATTGCCAAACCAACGGCAATCATTGGTACCGCGTCAACCAGACCCATAACGATGAAGAACTGGGTACGCAACATTGGGATCAGTTCAGGCTGACGTGCCGCACCTTCCAGAAAACGACCACCCAGGATACCGATACCTACTGCAGCACCCAGAGCACCCAAACCCATCATCAGGGCACCGGCAATAAACAGTAACGCTTGTTCCATTTCTTTCTCCTAAAACACTTTTATAAAAAGTTAAAAAGTAAAACCACTCAATGTTAATGGTGTTCTTGATGCGCCATATCGAGATATACGATGGTCAGCGTCATAAAGATAAACGCCTGCAACGTGATGATCAGGATGTGGAAAATTGCCCAACCGATTTGTAACAAACCGCCAAAAGAACCCAACAGCAAACCGCCGCCATACATAATGGCGATCAGAATAAAGATCATTTCACCGGCATACATGTTGCCGAATAACCGCAGTGCCAGAGATACCGGCTTGGCGATCAGACTGACACCTTCGAGAATGAAGTTAATCGGCAGTGCCCATTTGCCAAACGGCTGCAGGGTCAGTTCACCAACAAAACCGCCCAGTCCTTTCATCTTGACGCTGTAATACAGGATCAAAGCGAACACCAGCAACGCCATACCAAAGGTCGCATTGGGGTCAGTACTTGGGACGATTTTGAAGAAAACATGGTGCGGATCGGCACCGAAAACGTGAACGCCGATGATTTCGGCCAGTTTGGGGATAAAGTCGATGGGAACGAGATCCATCAGGTTTTGCAGGAATATCCAGATAAAAATCGTTAATGCCAATGGGGCGACTAACGGGTTACGCCCACTAAATGAGCCGCGAACGCTGGTATCAACAAATTCAACAATCCATTCGGCGAAGTTGACGACGCCGGTCGGCACGCCAGTGCTGGCTTTTTTGGCAGCGCTGCGGAAAAACCACATCATGGCGATACCGAGTAGTAATGACATACCGATGGTATCTACGTGAATTGCCCAGAAGCCCATATTGGCAGCTTCTTCAGCAGAGTGCGCAAAGCCCCATGTGCCGTCTTGCGTCTTACCAAAAGTCAGATTTTGTAAGTGATGCTTGATATATTCAGATGAAGTAATCGTTTCACTAGCCATGTTTGGTTTCAAGCCCGATTCATATGTCCAAAAAACAACATCAGCTGTAAGCCTGTAAATCCGATCAGCAATGGCAATGGCCGTAAAGCCAGCACCGCAAATCCGATTGTGAACAGCGCGAAGGTAAGCACCCATCGCTGCGCGACACAACTATATGCCTTGCGTAAATTTAATCCTGCATCTGCACCGGCCGTTTTCGCCGCCTGTAACAGATGCCAGCGCATCAAAACCGTGTTTGATACAGCTATCAACCCGCCGTAAACCGCGGCGATAGCAATGGCGAGTCCTTGCCAGAAAAATACTGCTAAAAAGATTACTACCAGCAACCCTGCCTGACGCTTCAAGATGGCATCGACTGGCTGCAATCTGACCAAGCTGTTCATGGTTGCCTGCTGGATTGTAATTTTGCGTTAAGCAAATCACGGCATTATAAATACATGCCGTTTGTAGGGTCAACGATTTCCGAGCTTTACTTTATTCTGGACAGCAATTTTTTCAATTCAGTGACATTGCTGTATTGAATAACCACGCGGCCTTTGCCGCTGCTCAGATGTTTAACGCTGGCCTGCTGGCCGAGTTTTTCCTGGAGTTGCTCTGTGAGTTCAGAGACTTCTGCTTGCGCACGAGCGAGTTGTTTATCGGCAGATTTATTAGGCCTTAACAAACGGCGAACCAGTTGTTCGGTTTCGCGCACCGAAAGGCCTTTTTCGACCACTTGCTGCGCCGCTTCGGCTTGCGCTTCACCTTCGATCGCCAATAACGCCCGGGCATGACCCATTTCCAGATCGCAGTTTTCGACCAGCCGTTTTACCGAATCATGCAAATTACGCAACCGCAATAAGTTAGTGACGGCAGCACGCGACTTGCCCACGGCTTCGGCGGCCTGTTGATGGGTCATTTCGAATTCTTCACGTAACCGATGTAGCGCGTTGGCTTCTTCCATCGGATTGAGGTTTTCGCGCTGGATATTTTCAATCAGCGCCATGGCAATGGCACTGCGGTCTGAAACATCTTTAACCAGTACCGGAACCGTGGTTAAACCAGCCAGGCGTGATGCCCGCCAGCGGCGCTCACCGGCAATAATTTCGTAGCGGCCATCACCCACCGGACGGACAACTATCGGCTGAACCAGGCCCTGTGCGCGGATCGAGTCGGCCAGTTCTTCCAGCGACTCCTGCGACATATCAATACGTGGCTGATATTTACCGGGCTGCAACTGATCCAGCGGAAAATGTTGCAAACTGTCGTTACTGACATCGGTTTCTGTTTGTTGTACGTCAGCGAGCAAAGCATCCAACCCGCGTCCCAAACCTCGTTTTTTTGTTGCCATCCGAATTATCCGCCTGCTGCTTCAGTTGCTTTCTTATCACGGCGCATCAACTCACTGGCCAGCGCCATATAGGCAATCGAACCCCGTGATGCCCGGTCATAATTTAACACAGGCAGTCCGTGACTGGGCGCTTCGGCCAGCCGTACATTACGCGGAATAATCGAATGAAACACCTTGCCCTGAAAATGGTTGATAAGCTGTCGCGACACCTGGTTGGCCAAATTATTACGCGCATCAAACATGGTGCGCAGCAGGCCGGTGACTTCCAGATTAGGATTAGCACGCTGTTTGACGCGTTCAATGGTTTTCAGTAATGAAGACAGCCCTTCCAGCGCATAGTATTCACACTGGATGGGGATCAATACGCCTTTGGCAGCGACTAGCGCATTGACGGTCAACATGCTCAACGATGGCGGGCAGTCAATCAGAATGAAATCGTATTTTTCGCGGGTGGATTCCAGCGCTAAACGCAGCCGGTGTTCGCGTAAATTGATATCCAGCAGCTGCACTTCGGCGGCGGTCAGATCGGTGTTGGCCGGCATCACATCAAAGCCCAGATCATCAGGCCGGACAATGGCATCAACGGCTTTGCTCTCTGCCATGATGACTTCGTAACTGCTGTTTTGCAGGTTTTCTTTATCAACACCGCAACCCGTCGTCGCATTGCCCTGCGGATCCAGATCAATCAGCAATACCTTTTTGCCATAATCGGCCAGTGATGCCGCCAGATTAACCGTCGAAGTGGTTTTACCAACCCCACCTTTCTGGTTGGTCACTGCGTAGATATTACCCTTTCTTAGGGCTTGTTTATCATTCATCTCCACCTCTGTTGTGAGCTGAAAAAGTGCCAATCAAGGCGCGAGGAGAGCCGTTTAGTTTTTCTAAACAAATAACGAGCAACGATGAGTGGCGCTTTTTCAGTCACAACCCACAGGGCTGGGACTATTTTTGCGCCCGGCTGCGTTGTCAATCGCTGATGTAGAGTAACTACACTGCGCGCTTTCCGCCTTGCCAGACACAAAAATAGTCGCCAGCAGTGGTGGATATGAATGATAAACAAGCCCTAATCCCTGATCAGAGTTACCAAATGCCTTTGCCCTTCACAAAAAGGCACGTTGATTGCGTAGACTGCCTGCAATGAAAAACCCGGCGCGGCCTGCTGCAATTCCTGCTCAGGGTAGACGCCTTTCATTAAAATCAGCTTGCCGGCATCATCGCAGTGTCGGCCGGCTAAATCAATAATGTCACCGACGCTGGCAAAAGCCCGCGCCGTGATAATAGCAAACTTTGGCAAATCGACCTGCTCAACGCGGCCGTGCACGATCGTCACATTGCTGAGCTTTAATTCGGCTTTAACCTGCTGCAAAAAACGGGTTTTTTTGGCATTGCTGTCGAGCAGCGTCACCGCCATTTGCGGCCGGCAAATAGCGACCGGAATGCCCGGTAAACCGGCGCCGGTGCCGACATCCAGTAAACTTTCCGCATCCAGATATGGTATTAAAGCAAGGCTATCCAGCAGATGTTTGCTGAGCATTTGCGCGGGGTCTCGTAATGCCGTCAGGTTATAAACCTTATTCCATTTAACCAGTAAAGCCAGATAATCCAGCAGTTGCCGGATCTGTGTTTCGCTTAAATCAAGACCCAGCTCAGCGCAGCCCGCCTCGAGCTGCGCCCGGAGATCTGCCGCCATTAGCTGGCCTGACTCAGGCCGGTGCGCTTCAAATGCACTAACAATAAAGATACGGCGGCCGGTGTCACGCCAGAAATGCGCGCCGCCTGACCCAGGCTTTGTGGTTTGGCATTTTGCAGTTTTTCGCGGACCTCATTAGATAGGCCGCGTACATTGCTGTAATCCAAATCGTTGGGCAGCGTGGTGTTTTCATGGCGCTGCAGTTTATCGATTTCGGTTTGCTGCCGAGTAATATAACCGGCGTATTTGGTATTGATAACGACCTGCTCAGCTACTTCATCATCAACCGCAGAGGTTTCGCCCAGCAGATCCAGCAGCGTGGCGTAATCCACATTGGGGCGACGCAATAATTCCAGCGCGGTGGTGTTTTTGCTCAATGGTTCACCCAGCACCTTGCTGACATGAGCCTGATCGACTTTTTCCGGTACCAGTTTACTGGCTTGCAAGCGGGCAAACTCCGTTTCAACGGCTGCTTGCTTAGCCGAATAAGCCGCCCAGCGCGCATCATCCACAATGCCAAGTTCACGGCCGATTGGCGTCAGGCGTTTATCGGCATTGTCTTCACGCAGCATCAGCCGATATTCGGCGCGGCTGGTAAACATCCGATATGGCTCTTTGGTACCGGAGGTGATCAAATCATCAATCAATACGCCGATATAAGCTTCATCTCGACGCGGATACCAGTGATCTTTGCCGCGTGCCTGCAGACCGGCATTTAAACCGGCGATAAGCCCCTGGGCACCGGCCTCTTCATAACCGGTAGTACCGTTGATTTGACCAGCAAAAAACAGCCCCGGCATATGTTTGGTTTCAAGCCACGGGTTTAAATCACGCGGATCAAAAAAGTCATATTCGATGGCATAACCCGGCCGGGTGATATGGGCATTTTCCAGGCCTTTCATGGAGCGGACGATGTCGTACTGCACATCAAACGGCAGACTGGTGGAAATCCCGTTTGGATAGACTTCGTTGCAGTCCAGCCCTTCCGGCTCCAGAAAAATCTGGTGGGCATTACGGTCAGCAAAACGCACCACTTTGTCTTCAATTGACGGGCAGTAACGCGGACCAATCCCTTCGATTTCGCCACTGTACATTGGCGAGCGATCCAGATTATTGCGGATCACCTCATGGGTTTTTTCATTGGTATGCGTGATATAGCAGGAGATCTGCGCCGGGTGAGCATCGCGTTTACCCAAAAACGAAAACACCGGGGTTGGCGTGTCGCCGGGCTGTTCAGTCAAACCGGAAAAGTCGATACTGCTGGTGGCAATCCGTGGTGGTGTGCCAGTTTTGAGACGATCGACCCGAAACGGTAACGCCCGCAAACGTTCAGCCAATGCAATTGATGCCGGATCACCCGCGCGGCCGCCCTGATGCCGTTGCAGACCAATATGAATAACACCGCCCAGAAAGGTGCCGACGGTCAGCACCACGGTTTTGGCGCCAAAACGCAGTCCTGATTGGGTCACCACACCAGCGACACGATGATTTTCAACAATCAGGTCATCAACGGCTTGTTGGAATAAATAAAGATTCGGCTGGTTTTCCAGCACCTGACGAATAGCGGCTTTATAGCGAACGCGATCTGCCTGGGCACGGGTCGCGCGTACGGCCGGACCTTTACTGGCATTGAGGATCCGAAACTGGATGCCGCCTTTGTCAGCAGCCTGCGCCATGGCACCGCCCAGCGCATCAATTTCTTTAACCAGATGGCCTTTACCAATACCGCCAATCGCCGGATTACAGCTCATCTGGCCCAGGGTTTCGATATTCTGGGTCAGCAGCAGTGTTTTCACACCCTGACGGGCAGCCGCCAGCGCAGCCTCGGTACCGGCATGACCGCCACCGACTACAATCACATCATATTGATCCTGAAATGCCATATGCCACCAACAGCCTGGATTTAAAAAACGGAGACAGATTTTAACATGCCAGTCACAATGTTTGCCTAAAATTCAACGCTTTATCGGTGTATCGGCTGCTGCATTTAAACACTCAGTCCGGTATAAAAGCCCACTGGAGCAACACATGTCTATCGAAAAAAACACCGGCATCAAACGATTATTTTTTGCGTTTATCTATTCGATGCAGGGGCTGTATGCCGGCATTCGCCATGAATCGGCATTCCGGCAGGAGTTTATTTTGCTCATCGTGATGGCCACCGTGAGTTTTTTTCTGGACGTCACGGCGCTGGAACGCTTTGCCATGATCAGCGTGCTATTGGCCGTGTTAATCGTTGAAGCGCTGAATTCGGCCATTGAGTGTGTGGTTGACCGGGTCAGCACCGATAACCATAAACTCTCCGGCCGCGCCAAAGACTACGGTTCACTGGCGGTATTGTTAACCCTGATTATCGCGGCCGGGACTTGGATTTTGATTCTGACCGATTAGCGCGATAAGCCCACAACATCATTGCGATGCCGCCGATAATCATTGGCAGGCACAAAATCTGGCCCATGGTCAGCCAGTTAAAGGCAAGATAACCATATTGCGGATCCGGCACCCGGACAAACTCAACGATAAACCGGAAGCTGCCGTAACCGAGCAAAAATAAACCCGACACCGCCGCGCGCGGCCGCGGCTTTGACGAAAACCACCAAAGCAGCACAAACAACACCAGTCCTTCCAGCAACGCTTCATAAAGTTGTGACGGATGCCGTGGCAGCGGACCGCCTGTTGGAAACACCATCGCCCAGGGCACCTCGGAAACTTTGCCCCACAGCTCACCGTTTATAAAGTTGCCAATCCGGCCAAACAGCAAACCCAGTGGTACCAACGGTGCGATAAAGTCGGTTATCTGAAAAAAACTTTTACCGGTTTTATGGCCAAACCAGTACATCGCGATCAACACACCTAATAGACCGCCATGGAAAGACATACCGCCCTGCCAGATCTTCAATATATTGAGCGGGTTATCAAGATTGGCGGCTAAGTC
>CAMPHB010000014.1 GCA_946885755.1 uncultured Methylophaga sp.
AACCAATGCCCAGCGAAATATCCGCTGCCGCCGAAATTTTAAACAAGCTGACCAGCGCGCCAATGATAAATACGTCTGCCATCATCCACGGGTGTAAATGTTTCAGCGAACGGGCAATCAGCCGGCTGAAACGCAGCGGCTCACCCTGTAATAAACCTGTTTGCAACCAGAGAATACTCAGCAAATAAACGGCCGGCAAAATCACAATGGTCAATGCCACCAGAATCGCTACCAGCGGCTGATCAAAGCTGAGTAGTTGGGTGGCTGTCTGGCTCAGTTCAATTTGCTGGCCGATACCCAGCGCCGTAAAGCTGACAAACGGGAAACTCACCGCCAAAGCCAATGCCAGCAGCGCACTGACTGCCAGCGCCATGCTGCGTTGTACCGGCCGGAAATGACGCTTAACCAGCGTATGCCCGCAGCGCGGACAAGTGGCTAGCTGCCCCGAGCGTAATGGCGGCAACGCCACGACCCAGTCACATTCCTGGCAAGCACGCAATCGACGGCGGCTGGTACGCGATTCGGGCGAGCCGGATTCTATGTCTTTAAAAACAAGCGGTTTTTTGGGCTGCAAATCAACATTCCGCTTAGGTAAAAAAACAGAGTATAACGCGATGCGGTATTGGCTTTTGTGATTCAGCGCGCCTTGTCGTTAATCCAGCGACAGCAGCGTTTGTTTGATAGCGGTTCGGACCTTATCAATTTGAGCAACCATTGCATTGGTTGCCTCTCGATCATGGGCGACCACCGACCAGTACTGTTGCCATAGTTGGCGCAATGTCTCTGCTTCAGTATGCACCTCTGCGCTGACTATACTGCTCAGATCGCTGATTAAACCCACCTGCACCCAGGCTTTTCTGGGGCTGCCATCCTGTTGATTCTGATCATAATGGTGTGCGTAAATGATTTGTTCGAGCGTTGCCAGTGCTTTAAAAGATTCAAAAGCGGCGGTGCGGATATTGTTGTTATTTTCACTGATTTCCAGCCGCCAGGTGTTATAGCCAAAGCCCAGCAGCGCGATTACTACTCCCAGCACCGCGGTCAGATAATAGACTTGTAGTTTACGGTGTAAATACATCACTCTGCCTCGCGTCATTTATGTCTTGAGACGAAGCAGAGAACGGACTATTACAAAAAATGCAGCGAGCAGGCGGGGTATTTGTGACGGTTCAGATCAGGGCTTTGTCAATCGGCAGGTCACCCTGATACAACTCAAAAATACGGTTGATCGTACTCTCCTGAGTCAGACATTGTGCAATAACAGCAGCCACATCAGCGCGGCTGATAACACACTGGTTAGTATCTTCAGGTCGTTGTGTGCTGACTTTACCGGTGGCAGCTGTATCGGTCAGCCGGCCCGGCCGCAGAATGGTAAACGGCAGGCCACTGCCCAGCAGGTATTGATCAGCAAAATGTTTGCAGACGTTGTAGTGTTTGATAGCAGGATTGCCGTTATCAGGGTCGCCGGCGTTTTGGGCACTGACCATCACAAATTGCTGCACATTATGCTTGACCGCCATTTCCACTGCCTTACAGGCACCCCATAAATCAACCAGAATGGTTTTATCGGCGCCTGTTTTGCCGCCGCTGCCGGCGGTGAACACCACTTTATCGCAGCCGGTAAACGCTGCATCCGGTAATGGCTGTTCTAAATCAGCAATCACCACCTCAGTACCCAGTTGTTGAAAATACCCGGCCTGCTCCTCAGTTCGGATCATTGCCCTTACGGGTCGTTGCTGCTCACACATCCGTTTTACCAATAATTGACCGATCTGGCCGTTAGCACCGATAACCAGTGTTGTAGTCATCATGGACTCCTTATCGTCTGGATTATTGCTGTGATTTGCTAAGGACCTTTTCGTCAAAACGACCCCGATCAATGACAAACCGTTCATGCCGGCCTTTGGCTATCAGATCCACACCATCATGCGCTTCGACGGCAAATACCAACCGCCGGCCATCAATTTCGATTAATGTAACATCAGTAGTAACGATTAACCCAACCGGTGTTGCTGCCTGATGACTGACATTGATATGTGTCCCTAAGGTCTGTTCCTGTGGCCAGTCAAGATGCGGGTTCACCAGTCTGATGCATGCCCATTCCAGCAGACCGACCAGAAAGCCGGTGGCAAAAACCTCTGGCATTGCCTGAAACTCAACAGCTTCCGGATATAGTGCCGGCACGGTTTTGGACGATGGTATGGTGAACTGATGCTGGTATGTCAGTCCGGGTTGCAGGCTGGGTTTCATTTTTAGCGCACTTGTATCGATTCTTACAAACGTTAAAAACTCAGGCTTTTTGCTGATGGTGGTCGCCGGCCAGTTTTATCTGACCTTGCGCCAGCAGCCAGCCGAGCAGCATAAATATCAGCATCCCCATCAAAATAGCGGCAAAACTGACGCCGTCATCAATCAAAAAACCCAGTACTGCCGGTGCGAGGCCAGTTGAAAACACCATCAGGGCAGATTTCACGCTGCGCACCCGGCCTAAATGTTCACGGCCCCACAAGATGACCAGCAAACTGTCGACGACCGGCGATGACATACCCAGCGAAATACCGGCACCAATCATCAGAATCAAAACACCGGCATTGCCGCCGATGAATACTGCGGCAATGATCGCTAAGGCAAACGGCACTAAATACAACCGCGCCAACATTGCCACACCCCATTCATCAACCCAGCGGCCGCCCATTAAAGCGCCGGGAAACCGCGCGATGCCCATGGCGGTCAGCCCCAGTGCATAAACAGTGGTGGTGGCCTGTAAATCACTGGTCATTTGTGCCTGATAAATAAAAATACCGGTGAGCGTTACCGGCAATGCCATGGTGAGCGGAATGATCTGCCAGAAACGCCATTCACGCAGTGGACTGGGGCCTTTAATTTTGTTGCCACTGGCATCGCGCGCAATTTCCGGTGCCGGCGGCCAGGGGGCGAATAAAATCAGCAGCAACCACAGTACCGCGATAAGCAAAGCAACCGCCCACCAGATTTGTTGCCAGCTGAGCCAACCTATCAATACCGCCAGAAGTGGCGGTAATAAAATTTCACCAAACGGCATGCCCAGACTGACCAGACCCAGCGCCCGGCCACGATTGACGGTAAATTCCCGGCCGGCCAGCGTGCTGCCGAAATGGGTCATTAATCCCTGACCACACAAACGAACCAGACCCAGGCCGATAATCGCTGTCAGCAGCCAGGGCGATAATGTTAAAAGCAACACACCGCTTAATAGCGCAGATAAAACCAGCAAGGCATATCGCCGCGGCGCTATCCAATCGAGTTTGGCACCAAAATGCATCACCAGAAAGCCGCTTATCATGGTAATAATCGCATAAACCCCACCAAACTCACCGGCAGATAACCCCAGGCTTTGCGCAATATCCTGCTGAAACAGTCCGATAAAAAAACTCTGGCCAAGATTACCGGTAAACAGGGCGATAAAACTGACGGCCAGCAGGCCGAAATGCTCGTGGATCAGCGACCAGTAGCTGGGGTTATTATTGGGTTTCATGAGATTCCTGACTTAGCGACGTTTAAATAATCGCGGATTGCTATGAATGAAACGATGGATCATACGCTCCAGAAAAGAACTGTCGTCGGTGGTTTTAAGGTAACCATAACCCAGCACACTGATAACCAGCGCCCCGATAGCATCAACAATCAAATCCCACATGGTATCGGTCAGTCCGGAGTGATCACCAAACATCGGTTTTTGCATATTCATACCCAACAGCGAGTCCATGCTGAATTCAAAAATCTCCCATAAGGTGCCGGCACCGATGGCAAACAAAAACGCAAAAAATGCCACAAAACCCGGCCGCATATGTAAATCGATCCGCTCACTTTCATTGAGCACATAAACCAGCAAAAAGCCGATGATACCCAGCAGAAAACCGGAACTGGTGTGCAGCACAATATCCCACCACCAGAAACGGGTGTAGTAACCGTGTACTTCGCCGAGAAACACCGCAGCAAATACAAAACCGATGGTTAAAAGCTGGAATTCCGCCGGGATCCGTACATGGAAATGCCGCGCCAGAAATAGCGGATACAAGCTGATCATAATGATGCCGGTGATGATCACCACATTCAGCCACTGCTGCTCCCATATTGCGCCGGTAAGGCCCAGCACCAGAATGCCCTGCAAAATCAAGGTCAGCCGTTTGTAATAGACATCTTCTGCCATCACTGTCTCCAGAGAATATTTGCAACCTGCGCGCCAGACGAAGGTCATTAAGTTTATCTTAGCAATTAAGGTGTAACAGATGCTGCGTTACGGCTTACTGTTTTTATGTTTACTCACCGGGCAGGTGCAGGCAACTGATCTGCGGCTTTTGAATGAACCCGGTCATGTTTTGTTACTCAGACATGCGCTGGCATCCGGTGTCGGTGATCCGGCAGGTTTTGTGCTTGATAATTGCAGCACACAACGTAATTTGTCTGCAAAAGGCCGACAACAGGCCAGAGATATCGGCGACCGGCTGCGGGCAGCCGGTATCAGTCAGGCGAGTGTTTTCAGCAGTCACTGGTGCCGTTGTCTGGAAACGGCCAATTTAATAGGCTTTGGTAATCCGCAGCCGTTAGCGGCGATAGATTCGTTTTTTCAATCCAAAGATCCTGACGCGAAAAGTGAGGCGACCAGCGCACTAAGGCAACATTTGGCGGATGGGCGCCAACAGGCAGCGCGAATTTATATTACTCACCAGGTGAATTTAACAGCATTATTCGGCGGGTTTGCGGCGTCCGGTCATGGTTATCTGGTGAAAATCAATCAGCAGGGTGATGCTGAGATCATCAGCGAATTTGCGTTTGAATAGGGGCAGTTTGCAGCCCCGCGGTTTGAAGCCGGCAGCCTGAATTTGTATACTGCTTGCGAACAATCTTTCTGCACGACAATCGGGTTTGTTGATGCATTGGCTTTCAAAAATGCTGTCGGTAATGGTCTCAACGAATATCGAACAAGCCCTGCTAACCTAAAAATTAACGGAGTGTTCTGTGCATTTATTTGCCTTTCACCGGATCCTGAAGCCGGTTTTTACTGTTTTTTTGTTTGCGAATTTGTTTCTGTTTGCGGGGTTGGCGCAGGCTGGCCAGACGGCTGCTGATCCAGCCACAGGCACTGACAGCAAACCCTCTTACGAAACCCTCGCCGATGTACTGGAAGATCCCGAATCCCGGCAACAGTTGATAGAGCAGTTGCGCTCCTTATCAGCAGACGAAACCGGTGAAACGTCAGATAACAGTGACGCTGCATCGACGGAAGCAGAGCCATCCTTTGCCCGGCAAATAGCCGATCAAACACAAAATATTGCTCAGGATCTGGTGTCGACCATCAGCAATAGTTTTCAGGCGGTCGGTAATATCGGCAGTGGTGACAGCCAGCGTGACTGGTCGGCAATGCTGACAGATTTGCTGCATCTCTTGATAGTGATTGCAGCAACGGTAGGTGTTTTCTGGTTGACCAGAGGCATTGCCTGCAAATTATTTACCCGGGCCAATAACTGGGCCGATGCCGATAACGCTAATCCGTTGCTGCGCCGTGGTCTGGCGATCACTGCATCGGTCTTGCTGGATTTGCTGGTGGTGGCACTGGCCTGGGTCGCGGGTTATGCGGTCGCGTTATTTGCCATTGGCAATGGCGGTGAAATGCAGATGATTGAGTCTTTATATCTCAATGCTTTCTTGATGATTGAGATTTTCAAAGTGGTGCTGCGCACGGTTTTTTCTGTCAAAGACGCTGCTTTGCGACCTTTGCCGATGAGCGATACAACAGCAGTCTACTGGCATAGCTGGTTGAACCGGCTGACCAACTTCATCGGTTATGGCGTCTTGCTGGTGGTACCGCTTATCAGCAATGTATTGTCATCGGCCGTTGCGCAGTTACTCAATGTGCTTATCGTGCTGTTTGCCTTTGTTTATGCGTTTTTAACTATCATGCACAACCGTGCACAGGTACGTGAACAGTTACAGGATCTGGCATTAAATTCTAATTTCAGCTTCAGCCGCGTCGGTCTGGGTATGTTGGCGCGCAGCTGGCATATCCTGGCAATTCTTTATTTTGCGGTGATGGCCGGCAGCTTGTTGTTGCAACCTGAAACAGCGTTGCCATTAATGTTGATAGCGACCATACAAACGCTGGTTGCAATTGCTGTGGGCATGCTGCTGATGAGTATTCTGGCCTGGTATTTAAACCGGCCGCTGCAAGTGAATGACGGTTTGCGCAACCGTTTCCCGATGCTGGAATATCGCCTCAACAGCTTTGTGCCGAAAGTCTTCCAGACGCTGCGGATTGTGATTCTCATCAGCGTTATTGCCGTAGTACTCGATGCCTGGCATATCTTTAACTTGCGTGACTGGCTGGCGTCAGGCGCGGGTATTCACTTTATTGCCACAGTACTGACAGTGGGTGCCATTTTGTTGGCTGCCATGCTGATTTGGATTGGTCTTGCCAGCTGGATTGAGCATCGGCTGAATCCACAAAGTGCTGAAGATGCACCGACGGCCCGTGAAAAAACGTTGTTGACGATATTCCGTAATGCGTCGGCAATTGCGCTGATCATTATGACGGTGATGATTGTGCTGTCAGAAATCGGCATTAATATTGGCCCATTGCTGGCGGGTGCCGGTGTGTTGGGTCTTGCCATTGGTTTTGGTGCCCAGAAACTGGTGCAGGATGTGATTACCGGTGTTTTTATTCAGATGGAAAACGCCATTAGTGTCGGCGATATTGTCACCGCTGGAACGCTGACAGGTACCGCCGAAAAACTCTCTATCCGCTCATTGGGGCTGCGTGATTTATCGGGCACCTATCACATCATTCCGTTTTCGTCGGTCGATACCGTATCCAACTATATGCGTGAATTTGCCTATCATGTAGGTGAATACGGTGTGGGCTACCGTGAAGACACGGACGAAGTGATCGTGAAATTGCGTGAGGCCTTTGATGAATTGCTGGCGGATGATGATAATCGTCAGAAAATTCTCGCCGATGAACTGGAAGTGCACGGTGTCACCGCATTGGCGGATAGCTCAGTAAATATCCGGGTACGTATCAAAACCCTGCCCGGTAACCAGTGGGCCATCGGCCGCGCCTATAACCGTCTGGTCAAACGGCATCTGGATGCGGCCGGTATTGAGATCCCGTTCCCGCATATGACCTTGTATTTTGGTGAAGACAAGCAAGGTAATGCACCAGCGGCACCGCTGCGGATCATTGATGCTCCGAAAGCAGATGACGGTGATGAGCAATCAGCGGCGGAATCGGCTGATAAACCAGCATCACGCAGCCGGACCAATCCGAAGAAAAATCAGGATTTTGACGAAGAGGATTAAGCTTTGTACCGGCTGGCAGGTTTGCTGCTGGCCGGTATCAGCTGAGTTTACGGTTAATCAGTAACTGCAAATTCTGCTCGCCGCGGCAGTCATTACAGCGTTGTAATGATTCGTTAATGGCCTTATCGGCGGCCTGATAATCCTGCTGAAAATATAAAATTGCTGCGCTCATCAGCGGCGTATCAGCGTAATTTGGCAGCATTTCATCTAGCACTAATTGCAAATTGGCATCCGCCTGAAAATAGTGCAGATCGTTAACATTGGCTGCCAAAGCCAGTTGCATCGCCCAGGCGGCCTGATCGTAGTCACCGGCCATTGCGGTCGTCAGTGCATAACCCACTTTTGGCAGAGCATTATTAGGACTTTGTTGTTTTTGATAAGCAAAACCATCCAGTGCCTGCGCCGTTTGGTAATTGCCAAGGGCTGCCCAGGCATCAATGTTTTGTCCAGCCAGATTGCGGCTCGGCGCGACTTCAACACTTCTTTCAGGCGCTGTTGAATAAGTCCGCGGTGAGATATCACTGTAGTAAGCACCGGAATAAACAATCGGTGCCACAATACTCAGGCCAATACCGCTGTGGTGATAGCTGCCGTGGGGGCGGTAATGATGACGGTGGTTGTCAAATTTTGGCCGGTAATCCCGATAATGCGGTTTGTCCCGCTGATAATGACGTTTGCCGGAATGTTTGAAACTGTCGTAGGTTTTTGGCCGGTAGGATTGATGACCGCTGAAACCACCACTGGGTTTGTGTTGGTAACTTGGCGATGCCGTGCCAAAACCACTGCAATTGCTGCAAGTACGGGGTTTCATACTCAAATCGGCGTAACTTGTCACAGGTATCGACAACAGCAAACTGCCGAACAGCAATGACGTCGCAAACAGGATTGATTTTCTTAAAAAAGACATGGCCTTGACCTCATTGGATACAGGCAGTCTTATTGTGACTATAAATACGGGTCAGTTGTTCAACTTTTACCTGATTTAACTTTTTGTTTTTAAAGGCAGGATTTCACCGGCGACCAGTCAGTTTTGGTATCATGCGCGCTCACTGAATTTTAGAAAGCCCCCTATGTCCGAACAGCGTTTTAACAAGTTGCCTTTGCCGACAGCACAAATTGATGTGCTTAACAGTTTGGGTTATCAGCAGATGACCGCCATTCAGGCACAGGCTTTACCAGCGATTTTACAAGGCCGTGATGTGATTGCCCGGGCCAAAACCGGCAGTGGCAAAACGGCGGCATTTGGCATTGGCCTGCTGCAAAATATTCAGCCGCACTGGTTTGCTGCACACGCACTGGTGTTGTGTCCAACCCGTGAACTGGCGGATCAGGTGGGCAAAGAGATCCGCAAATTAGCGCGCTTTATTCCCAATCTGAAACTGGTAATGCTCTGCGGTGGTAAAGCGATTGGTCCGCAAATCGGTTCGCTGGAAAAAGGCGCGCATATTATTGTCGGCACGCCGGGACGGGTGCAGGATCATTTACGTAAAAACACGCTGAAACTCGATGGCCTGAAAACGGTGGTGCTTGATGAAGCCGACCGGATGCTGGATATGGGCTTTATCGATGTCATGCAGGATATTCTGGGTCAAACTCCGAAACAGCGGCAAACCCTGTTGTTTTCAGCAACCTACCCGGAAGGTATCGCCAAAATCAGCCGCCAATTCCAGCAAAACCCGCTGACGGTCACGGTGGAAAGTGAACATAAGCCGGCGGTTATTGAGCAGTTGTTTTATGAAATCAAAAAACACGAGCGCAATAACACGCTACGTGCTCTATTCGAACATTACCGGCCGCGCAGTGCCATTGTCTTTTGCCATACCAAAAAACAATGTGATGAAGTTGCTGACTGGCTAAACAGCCAGCAAATCAGTGCCAGGGCTATTCATGGTGATTTAGAACAACGGGATCGCGATGAAGTGCTGGCCTGTTTTGATAATCAAAGTTGTCCGGTTTTGGTGGCCACCGATGTCGCTGCCCGCGGTCTGGATATTAAAGCCATTGATATGGTGATTAATTACGAATTACCGCGTGATCCGGAAGTCTACGTGCATCGCATCGGCCGTACCGGCCGCGCTGGTGAAAAAGGCCTGGCAATGAGTCTGGCAGTTGAAGCCGATGCACCCCGCATGGCAGCCATTGAACGTTATTTAAACCAGCCATGCCGTTGTGATGTACCTGCTTCATTAGACCGCGATGCCGGCTATAGTCTGCAATCTGACTGGGTAACCATTCAACTCGATGCCGGTCGCAGGCAAAAAATGCGGCCTGGCGATATTCTCGGTGCTTTGACCGGTGATGGCGGCCTTGCTGGCAGCAGCATCGGTAAAATCAGCATTATGGATATGTCGAGTTATGTGGCGATTGCCAGCGATAAAGTCCGCCAGGCACTCAATTATCTGGCTGAGGGTAAAGTTAAAAACCGCAGTGTCCGCGCCCGAAAAATTCGCTAAGCGGCTTTCTATTTACCTGAATTCAGCTAAAATTTTGGCAAAAATTATTCCGGATTCATTATGGGCGAACAAACACCCCAATTTAACGAAGACCTCAGCGTTTATAAAACCTTGCTGGAATCAACCAAAGCCATTCCCTGGAAAATTGACTGGGCAACGCTGCAATTCAGCTATATCGGCCCGCAAATTGAAAAATTACTCGGCTGGAAACCGGAAAGCTGGCGAAGTGTAGAGGATTGGGCGACGCGCATGCATCCGGAAGACCGGCAATGGGTGGTGGATTTTTGTGTGGCGCAATCGCAGGCCGGCACAGATCATGAAGCCGATTACCGGGCGCTGACCCAGAGCGGAGAATATGTCTGGATCCGTGACGTGGTACATGTGGTGCGTAAGCCCGATGGTGAGGTCGACTCACTGATTGGTTTTATGTTCGACATCAGCGAACGCAAAGCAACCGAAGAAAAACTGTTAACCCTGCAAAAAGAGCTTGAAGAGTTTTCGTACAAGGATGGCCTGACCGGTGTTGCCAACCGCCGGATGCTGGATCAGGTACTGGAAGCCGAGTGGCGCCATGCACTGCGCCATCAGCAGCCGTTATCGGTGATTTTGCTGGACATTGATTACTTCAAGGAATTTAACGATTGCTACGGCCACTTACAGGGCGACGACTGTCTGAAAAAAGTCGCTCAATCACTGGCCGGCACGGCAACCCGTGCCAAAGACTTTTTTGGCCGTTTTGGTGGTGAGGAGTTTATGCTGGTGTTGCCGGAAACGGATGCCGATGCTGCCAGCAAAATTGCCGAGCGCTGCCGTCAGCATATTTTTAAATTACAACTGCCGCATCAACAGTCAAAAATCAGCAATGTGCTAACCATCAGCCTCGGCGTCAATACCCTTAAACCCAAACAAACGGACAAGCTGGAAGCGTTTATCAACAGCGTTGATAAGCTGCTGTATCAGGCCAAAACACAAGGCCGTAATCAGATCCGGGCAGCGACTAATCCTTAACAAATTCGCCTGCTGCGGCATCGGCCAGCAGATTTTGTAAATCACTGGCTTGCAGCGCCAGTGCATAACCCAAAACGCCGCTGCCGATAATAACCTCATCAAAATTAGTAATGCTTTGATCTACTAATACCTGAACCGCATCTGGCAACGCCACCGGCGGCACGGCACCGACTACATAGCCCGTGGCTTCAGTGACTTCAGCAAATTCCGCCATACGCAGTTTTTTCTCGCCGAGATGGTTACGCAGCGCTGCCCAGTCAGCGCGGCCACCACCGGCAACAGCCAGCAAAACAAACTGGTCTGAGCCGGTTTTGAATAACAGGCTGCGGACCACCGAGTGCGGATCACGGCCTTCACTGATCAGCCACTCTTCTAAATTGCGAATGGGTTTTTTGTCTTCGCTAAGCGGAATGGTAATAACCGAATAGGGGATGTGTTGCTGCTTGAGTAATTCAGTTACTGGTGATTGCAGGTCTGACATATTAATTCTCTGAGTAAATAGCCCACAGCTTAGTCATTTAATGTTGACGAAGCAAAAAGGTTGGTTGTTGTTGGTGATCAATCAGGCCATGTTGTAACAACCAGTCACGGGCATCCTCTGCATCCTGCTCAAACCAGGCGCGGGCACTGCCGAGCCGGAAACTGTAACCCCAGCTATCCATATCCTGGCACATCCGCTCGCGGCCGACGCCGGGCAAATAATCACTGAGCAGAATTTGCAGATAACAAACGCCATTTTCTTCGTCATAATCGCCTTTGGCGTTGGTATCCAATGCTTTTCGGCGCGTCGGATCCATGCAAATGTAATGGCCAGCTTCATGCAAAGCCGAGTGTACCGGTGTGTCGTGGCGTAAAAACAGTTGATTGCCTTTTAAGCCCGCTTCACGATCACCAAAAAAACTGCCGGGGATGGCCTCGTCTGCAGCAACAGCAACGATTTTAATACCATAGCGGCCTAATAATGTTGCGAGCGATAAACGCAATTCGTGATTACAATTCACTACATCAGTGGGATCTTCAAGCACCTGGTTCACGCCGCGCATCACCGATAATATGATTAATCACCAGACCTGCCAGTGTCAGGCCGAAAATCGACGGCATGTAACTAACTGTGCCATTAACCGCCCGGGCACGGCCACGGCTAACCGGTTCCGGTGGTAACGGCGGCAGCGGTGATTCCAGCGAATAAACAGTCTGTACGCCGCGGCCAACGCCACGTTTACGCAGCTGCGATCGCAACTGTTTGGCCAGTTTGCACATTGAGGTATCCATCAAATCGCCAGTGCGTACCAGCGTCGGATCTAACTTTCCGCCAGCGCCCATGCTGGCAAAAATTGGCAGTTGCATCCGCCAGGCCGTCTCCACCAGTGCTGACTTACTGCTTAAGCTGTCGATGGCATCGACCACCACGTCATAGCCGTTGCCGAGAATTTGCGGAATGGTTTCCGGCGTTAGAAAATCGGTGATAAGGGTTAACTGACAATCAGGATGGATATCACGGATGCGTGCTGCCATGACCTCGGCTTTCAGCTCGCCAACGGTTGATTTTAAAGCGACCAGTTGCCGGTTCAGATTAGAGCCGGACACCACATCGTGATCCACCAGTGTTAATTTGCCAACGCCCATCCGTGCCAGCGCTTCGGCGGTAAACGAGCCAACGCCGCCCATACCGGCCAGAAACACATGACTGTTTTGCAGCCGTTCAATACCGGTATCGCCGATTAAAATATGGGTGCGTTCAAACAGAGGATTTGCGTGCGCCATAAATAACCT
>CAMPHB010000015.1 GCA_946885755.1 uncultured Methylophaga sp.
ACCCTCGAAAATCTCATAATCTACTTTTACTTCAATGTCTTTTACTGCCGCCATCACTTTATCCAGTGCTATCGTTGCTTCCTGTCCGGCATTAACATTGGTTTCTGCCTGTTTTATCTGGGTTTCCATCAAAACAGCTACTTGTGCCACCCCCTGATGCAAACGGCCAATCAGTGCTTCAATTTCGCCGGTTGAACTCTGGGTACGGCCGGCCAATGTTCTGACTTCATCAGCAACCACCGCAAAACCCCGGCCTTGTTCACCGGCGCGGGCAGCTTCAATTGCCGCATTCAGCGACAGTAAATTAGTTTGTTCAGCAATACTGCGAATCACTTCAGAGACCTGGCTGATATCATCACTGGCCTGTTTCAGGGATTCGAGCAGCGATGCTGAATCTTTAAATTCTTTTGACTGTGACTCAATCGCCTCGCGCATTCGACGGATCAGATCATTGGCTTCGTCGGTTTGCCTTTGCACATTCTGGGCAGCCGATTCAGCGCCGACAGCACTTTGTGCAACGCTCTGCGCAGTCATACTCATTTCATGCACCGCTGTTGCCGCTTGTTCGGTTTGATCTTTTTGCCGGCTGACAGCCTGACTGGATAGCTGAGAAATATTACTCAGTTGTCCGGAAGCAGCCACCAGTTCACTACTGCGGTCGTCAAGCTGAACGATAGTTTGCCGCAGCGTTTCTAACAGTTTGTCAAATTCATTAGCCATCTGGCCAAATTCATCGCTGCTTTGCGAATTAAAGCGCCGGGTCAGATCTCCCTCGCCGCTGGTGATCTGATGCAGGGCTGCGATTAATTTATGGACGCGGCTGACAACCACACGATTCAGCAACAGATAAATCACTGCCACAATAATGCCGCCCATCAACAGCGCTGACAGTAGCAGCTTGATAGATGTGGCCCATAGCAGATTACCAATCTCTTTTTCAGAATAGGCCACTTCAATCTGATACCCCCAGGGATCAAATGCTGTGCGGGTTAACTGCCAGTCGTCACCGGGTTCAGCGAGAATCGCACTCAGCGTTTGTGCATCATAATTATCCGAGTGCTGGCGCAGATTGCCGCGGCGATCGGTCAAAGCCACAAAGCCCTTTTTGAGGACCCGTGATTCGGCAACTGCGTCGTTAAGCTCAGCCAAATCCACCTGATAACCGACATAAGCAATGCCTATCACCCGATCAAAGCGATCTTTTACCGGTTCATAAGCTGTGAAGTAAGGATTACCGAGAATATCGACCACACCATAAAACGCTTCACCAGCGAGAATGGCTTTAATTGCATTCCCCTCTGGGTCTAGCTTGGTGCCAACTGCCCGCTGCCCATCAGCGGTTTTGACATTGGTGCTGATACGAACAAAATCATCACCAGTGCGGCTGAACAATGTCGCGGTACCGCCCATCAATTGTGTCAAACGATCCACTAAATCAAATTGCAGCGCCTGATTTTGTTCACCAAATTGCAAATCCGGTACACGGCTGTCACCCACCCTTACTGAACGCCCCTGCGCTGGCTGACCCAGACGTTCAATACGATCCAGTAAAACCGACATGCTGGCCTTAACCTGCTGATGCATCAGACTGTCGGTCACGGTCAAAAATCGCATGGTCTGAGCGGTTTGCTGAAATACCTCGGTAACCGCTTCATCATAAAGATTTTGTCGCTCACGACTGATGGTGAATGTTACGGTAATCAGCATCAGCACCAACATCACGGCGATGGTGGCAATCATGAACTTTTTTTGAATTGACATCTTTATCAACCTTGAAGCGTCTATAGTTACAGCCCTGAAGATAAGCGTAGGGCTATCCGGGCTCTCAATATTTATCGCCCGCAGGACCTGTTTCTTGAATCATTTACCGGAAAAATGAGGTGCACGTCATAAAAAAACAGCAATATACTGACGCATCAATAAGAATATCTTACTGACCCTTTAGCTGCGCGTACCCCGGTGGCTACGCAGATCTTCATCACTTAAGGTGTATAACGCCTGCAGGTCAAAAGAACTGATGTCGGCGGTTGATGCCAGACCAACGCTGTAAGCAATTCGTAATCCCGGATTCTGCTGTTGGTTAAAATCATTCAGACGAGTGGATAAGTCGTTTAATGCTGCTTTGCTATTAGCAAGCGAACCGGACAAACTCAGCACCACAAATTCGTCACCGCCAAAACGGGCCACTAAGTCACCGTCGGCAAACGAACTGCGCAGCAAGGCAGCAAAGTTTTTTAATACTTCATCGCCGGCACGCTGCCCCTGCAACGCACTGATCTGCTTAAAATTATCCAGATCGAAATAACACATACACAGCACATAATCATGCTGTTTACAGAGTGTCAGCAATGCTGCCGCCCGGGTTTCAAAACCACGCCGGTTAAGCAGTCCGGTCAGGTGATCTTGATCCAGCATAAGATTGGCGGCAATTTCGGTGTCAACCATTGCCGCCAAAGCGGTTAGCAACTGCTGATCTGCCTCTGAAAATTCCCGCGGTACCGTATCAATAATGCTCATAGTGCCAAGCTTTTCACCGCTGGGTGAATGAATCGGGCAACCCGCATAAAACTTCACATAAGGTAGCTGATTGACTAGCGGGCTTTGTAAAAACCGCGGATCTTCATGGACATTATTAATGACCAGTGTTTTGTCCTGCATGATAGTCAAATTACAAAACGCCTCAGCGCGTTTGGTGCGCGCCGGTAATTTGCCCTGTGCCGCCCGTATCCACTGATTATCTGTATCAATCAGTGCAATATAACTGGCATTGGTATTAAACAGCTGTCGTGCCATGCGGGTCAGGCGCATAAAACGTTTTTCATGCAGTACTTCTTTCAAATTCAGCGCTTCCAGACTCTGCAGACGCTGGGATTCCAGTAAATGCTGTCTTTCGGCCAGCCAGTCACTGATTTGTTCTTTGTCCATAGGCCGGCCGATGTAATAGCCCTGTGCCAAATCACAGCCCATTTGCTGCAATTGCTTTAAGCTATCAGCGGTTTCGATGCCCTCAGCGGTTATCGTCATATCAAGGCTGTGCGCCAAATCGATGGTCGCTTTGATTACCTGCCGTGATTCGTGTGAATTGGCAGCGGTCATAACAAAGGACTTGTCGATTTTTACCTCTGAAAACGGCATCCGCACCAATGCCAGCATCGATGAAAAGCCGGTACCAAAATCATCAATCGACAACCGAAAGCCGCGCATCCGCAGCCGGGTAAGTGTGTCCAGTGATTTCACCGGATCGTCCATGGCAGCTGTTTCAGTCAGCTCCAGAATCAACTGCTCCGGATCAATTTGTTGTTGCTGGCAAAGCTGCTCAATCGCGATAAATAAATTTTCATTGGTCAGCGATACCGCTGAAACATTGACTGACAGTTTTAGTTTCCAGGCAGATTCAATCGCCTTTTGCCGACGCTGCAAAAACGGCAAAGCCTGCTCAAATACCTGTAAAGTCAGCCTATCGATTAAGCCCTCACGTTCCGCCATCGGAATAAACACATCCGGCGGAATAAAGCCTTTTTGCGGATGCTGCCAGCGTGCCAGCACTTCAAAACCACTGAGAGCGCCATTCAGGCAGGATATTTTGGGCTGATAGGCCAGCGTTATCATGCCTTTATCCAGTGCCTCAGCAATATCCGCGGCACTGATCTCAGCAGACTGTGCGGCTTGCTGATGTAACTGGCCACCTAAGGTGGTATTTTCCGGTAGCGCGACATTGTGCTGCATCAATTCGCGGAAATGTTTCGGGTTAAACGGTTTGGGCAACAAGCCCAATACTTTCAGGCCATGCGCAGAGGCCGAACGCGCTGCCGCCTGCAGCAGTTGCTCACCGGCGCCGCTGGTCAGGATCAACTGGCTGTCAATACCACGGCGGGCCAGTTCAATCAGCACTTCCACTCCGTCTTTATCGGGCATGATCAGATCGATCATCAGATGACTGGGCTGCCAGTTGCTTATTTCGTGGATAAAGCCATCAAAATCCGTGGTCAGCCGGACATTAATGCCCATGAATTCGGCAATACCGGCGATGGCCCGACCGGTGAGCAGATTATCGTCAAGAATCAACAGTCGCTGGTCGGTCATCAAAATCCTTTTTTGACTATTGGCTGAGTGCCTGGCGTATTTTTTGCGCCAGTTCATCACGGTTATAGGGTTTGGATAAAAGTAACACACCACTGTCCAGACGTCCGTGATGGACTATTGAGTTTTCGGTATAACCCGAGGTGTACAACACCCGTAAGCCCGGACGTTGCTGCTGCGCTGCGTCAGCAAGTTCGCGACCACTCATGCCGTTCGGCATCACCACATCGGTAAATAACAAATCAACTTCAATACCCTGACTTAACAGCTGCAATGCTGTGGGGCCATCGACAGCGGTATGCACCTGATAGCCCAGCAATTCCAGCTGCGAGACCACATATTCACGAACCAGTGCATCATCCTCAACCACCAGAATATGCTCGTCACCGGATGGCAGTGGTTTTTGTTGGTTATTGTTGGTCACTTCTTCAATGTTGTCGGTGGCTTTGGGTAAATACAACCGCACCGTCGTCCCCTGACCGACTTCAGAATAAATATTGATATGGCCGCGGCTTTGTTTGATAAAACCATAGACCATGGCAAGACCGAGGCCAGTGCCCTTTTCTTTGGCTTTGGTGGTGTAAAAAGGCTCAAACACTTTATCCAACTCCGCCGCGGCAATACCATGGCCGGAGTCAGAAACCGCCACCATGACATAATCACCGGCGCTGACATCATGCCGCTGGGCGTAATCTTCGGTTAAATGCAGATTTTCGGTTTCGATCATCAGCTTGCCGCCGTCAGGCATGGCATCACGGGCGTTCAGCGTTAAATTCAGCAGTGCATTTTCCAATTGTCCGGGGTCCACCTGCGCCAGCCATAAATCCTCGGCCAATAAATATTCACAGCGGATTTCTTCACCCAGTGCACGCATCAAAAGTGTTTGCAAACCGTTGAGTAATGCATTGATATCAATGTTTTTCGGATCCAGCGGCTGCCGTCTGGCAAACGCCAACAAACTGGAGGTTAATTCAGCGCCGCGACCGGCCGCTTCTTCAACCATTGCCGCCAGATCACGTAGTTTGGAATCTTCGGGCAGGGACTGATGAATAATATCGGCATTACCGATAATAACGGTCAGCAGATTATTAAAATCATGCGCCACCCCGCCGGTTAGCTGTCCGACCGACTCAAGCCGCTGTGACTGGCGCAGTTGTTCTTCCAGTGCCATTCGTTCGGTAATATCGGTAATACCGCCAACCATGCGCACCGCTTCACCGGTGAGTTCGTCATAAATGACATAACCGCGATCGATAACCTGCGCAATACTGCCATCCTTGCGGACAAACCGGTAATTGGCACTCCAACTAGAGACTTTGTCAGCAACGGCTTTGTCCAGACTACTGACAATCTGCTCACGCTCATCCGGATGCACATGCTGCGCCCAGAAATCAATGGTCGGCTGGATTTCTTCCGGGGCATAACCAAATAAGCCGGCAAAACCTTCATTCCACCATAATGTATCCGACTTGATATCCCAGTCCCAGATAGCATCGTTGGTGGCTTTGGAAAGCAACTGAAAGCGCTGTTCACTTTGCCAAACCAGTGCATCTGCCGATTTTTGCTGGGTAATATCGGTGATATAGCCCTCCACAGCGATAACGTTACCCTGCTCATCACGGATATCAGAACCTTGCTCCAGCACCCAGCGTTGTTCGCCATCTTTGCGGATAATCCGGTATTCCATCTGGAAGTTTTGTGATTTGGCAATCGCATTGTGAATTTCTGCTGTGACCCAGGCCCGGTCATCGGGATGGGTAATGGTGTCGTAATCAATTTTCCGGTTATTAATGACCTCGTCACGCGGATATCCGGTGAGCGATTCAAAGGCATCACTGAGATAGACCATGGTCCAGTGCTCATCTATCAGGCAACGGTAGGCAAAACCCGATAAATTCGACAATAACTGACTGAAAGTACGTTCGACTTCAGTTTGCCGCTGTGCTGCCAGTTTGCTTTCGGTGATATTTTCGGTAATGCCGACCAGAAATTCCGGCTGGCCAGTTTCATCGCGCTGTATGGTGACACTCAGTCTGGCCCAGACTGTGTCACCGGATTTATGCAAATAACGTTTTTCGATGATCCGGCTGTCTAGTTTTCCTGCCAACAGCTCGCTGATGTCTGCTTTGTTTTGCTGACGATCATCAGCATGAGTCAGTGCGCTGAAATCGAGAGTTTTTAACTCATCTTCCGTGTAACCCAGCATGTTGCAGTAAGCCTGATTAGCATGCACAAATTGCCCTTCTGGCGTGGTAACAGCCATGCCGGTTGCCGCCTGCTCAAAGATTTTCCGGAAACGCTGTTCGCTGTCTTTGAGTCGCTGTTCATTTCGTTTTTTAATGATCGCTACCGCGATAATACTGGCGATCCGGCTAATGGTATCGCGCTCTGCTTGATCCGGTGAGCGCACTTTATGGTAATAAATGGCAAAGGTGGCGATCACATTGTCTTCGTCATCAAATACCGGCTGTGACCAGCATGCCCGTAAACCATGAGTCATCGCCAAATCACGGTAATCCTCCCACAAAGGATCTTTGCTGATATCGCTGACAATCACCGGTTGTTTTAAATAAGCTGCCGTGCCACAGGAGCCAACTTTTGGGCCGATGACCGCACCATGAATCGCCTGGTTATAAGCATCCGGTAAGTTTGGCGCGGCACCATAGAGTAAGGTTTTACCTTTGCTGTCGATTAATAATACCGAGGCAATCGCATCTGGCATGATCGCTTCAATGCCCAATACAACTTTATTAAGCACCTCGGTCAGTGGCAGACTTGAAGTAACCGCTGACAGCACATCAGCTTCCAGATCACGGATACTTTCCAGACGTTTGGATTCGGTAATATCAGCCACCATGCCCAGCCGGCGGAGCTCCCGGCCGTTTTCGTCGAGCACCGGTTTACCGCGCTCAAACAGCCAGCGAATCTGACCATCGCCAGCGCGGGTGATTCGATAATGTGCTTCAATTTCGCCAGATTCGGCGGTTGTCAGTTGCGCTTTTGACAACCCTGGCCGATCCGACGGCAGCACATGCCGCATAAAATCATCAAAATCCGTCGGATGATCATCTGGCTGATAGCCAAAAATCCGGCAGGTTTCTTCCGACCAGATAATTTTACCGGTGCGTAAATCATGCTCCCAGCTGCCCATATGGGCGATCTGCTGGGCCTCATCGAGTAATTTAAGCATCCGATCGTTTTGCATCGTTTGCTGACGAAGTTCAGTAACATCATTCGCTACGGCAAGAAACAAAGCTTTACCTTCAGGTGTTTTGCCCAGGGAATTGATATTAAAAGCCCATGTTCGCTGTTGATTATCACGGGTATTGATAACAAATTCGCCGAGAAATTTCTGACTGCCGTCATATTCACGCGCTATCAGTTCGGCCATTTCATTTGCACGCTCTCTGTATGCTAGCTTGAGCCATTTATCAACAGTATCAATTTCTTCAAATTTGTAGCCTGTTACATCATGCACCGCTTGGCTTGTCATCAAAATTCGGCCATCTTCACAATGAATAAACGTTGGCAGCGGTGAATTGACAATCGCCTGACGTAGCTGCTTTTCTGATTCGCCAACGTCATGAAGCAGTTTTTGCCGTTCAAAGCTGTGTTTCGGTAACCAGTGACGGATCAATAAAAACAACACCAGACCGGCAGCCAGCAGATTCACCAGTTTGGGCACAATCAGAAATTGTGGCTTGGATAACAGTTCGTAGATTTCTGGCGGAATAAAGCCGTAAAGTGAGGTGAAATAACTGCCGAAATAGGCTGATTCGAATAAGGTCCGGAATGCATCAATCGCCAGAATCACCAGCAATACACTCACCGCACCGCCAAACAAATGATGTTTACGCAGGTTGAGTAAATATAGAAATAAAATCACTAACCACAGACTGAACAGCAGCCAATAAAGTGATGTGGTGATGAGTTCAAAACTCATTGAAGCTCCAGAAACGGTGGTTGTGCTTTGGAAATCAACTTATTAGCGCCATCATAGGGTACGCCTCATGGCCTTGCATAGTCCTCTAAACAGATACCTTATTGACTGCTTTTGGACATGCCATAGCGCCGATCAAAAAAGCCGGCACCAAGCCGGCTTTTTTGACTGTTAACAGCTGTTATTACTGGTTTACCCACTCGCCCTGTGCATTGCGACAGGCAGTGCCTTTGACCACATCCCGCTGACCGTCGATATAAACATCCATTTCGTATTCACGGCATGGCTGACTGTTGGTTTCATAAGTCCGGGTGGGCGTGACACTGTACTGCGCGCCAGTATCCGGATTATTCCAGCTGCTGGTCCGTCCGGTCGGATAGGTTTCCAGCGCATCATTGGCTCGGCGGCGATCCAGTTCATCCATTTCAGCACCAATATGACTGCCCAGCGCTGCGCCCAGCAATGAGCCGGCAATAATCGCCGCCGTCCGGCCGCTACCACCACCGACATTGGAACCAGCCACACCGCCAGCCACACCGCCAAGAGCGCCGCCTATCGTAGATTTATTCAGATTTTGACAGCCTGCCAGCGTCATTGTGACAGCCAATGCAGTAATCAAAGTTAATCTGGTTTTCATAACGTTTCCTCTTCAGGTCACGGCAACTAAATTGCCAAAAAGCCCATGAGTAATATTACCTGTTCAGCGCCCGGTGCGACCAGGCAACAGATCACACTATTGCAAGCTGCAAAGCCATCATGACAAATTGGCCAGCCACTGTGGGCCACCCAGCTTGCGTTGCTGCTCCAGATTCCAGACGGCACGCCGGTACAAATGATCAGCAGGTCGTGCCGGATCGTAACGCAGCGGACTGGGTAAGGTAGCTGCAAGTAATGCCGCCTGTAACGGCGATAATTGTCCGGCGGTTTTGCCGAAATGATACTCACTGGCAGCCTGCAAACCGAAGATACCCGGACCCCATTCGGCAATATTCAGATAAATTTCCAGAATGCGCTGTTTGCCCCATATAAACTCGATCAAGAGCGTGAACCAGGCCTCAATGCCTTTGCGTAACCAGCTGCGGCCGGTCCACAAATACATATTGCGGGCGACTTGCTGGCTGATGGTGCTGGCACCGCGAAGTTCGCCGCGCTGCTCCCATTCTTTCAGTGCTTGCTGAATCGCCTCGACATCAAAGCCCATATGATTAGGAAATCGCTGATCCTCAGAGGTAACAACTGCCAGTGCAGCATGTTTGGGGATTTCATCCCAATCCAGCCACTGTTTTTGAATCGGGTAATCATAATCAGCTGATAGCCAGCGATCGGCGATGACCATGGTCACCGGTGGATTCAGCCATTTAAACGGCAATACCAGCAATACACTGAGCAGCAATAAGACTGCTGTGATAATCAGCGCATAAACGACAATACGACGTAGAAAAGCACGCACTTAATAAATCCCGGCAATTGGTTGGCGGGCATCATACGACAAAAACCATCCGGATTTTGACAATTGCCGTGTATTCACAATCGCAGTTGAGCGTTTAACTGATCTACCACTTCCGCCCAGTCGGAATCCTCGGAGAGACATTCGCTGATAAACGCTGCCTGCGCCGGTGTCCAGAAAGGTGCGTTTTCAATGGTTTCATGCTCATGCAGCCGGTGGATATCGACAAAACGGCGTATCGCCAAAGGGTCATTGTCCAGTCCCAGCTGTAAAAACAAGTTTTCCATGGTGTGAAATTGACTGTCCATCATCCCCCCTAAATTGCTGCTACCAGCCTACCCAAAGCTTAGTACTATTCCAAACGTCGCAGCAACAGCATCGGCGATACGCTCAGCACCGGGCGGAGTTGCCAACGACCAAGCAACGCCAGCAGGACACTGCTCAGCAATGGTAATACCAGTAATATCGGCCAGTGCCAGCGAAACTCACCTTCAAACATCCGGTATTGTAAGGCCCACACTGCAACTTCAGCAGCCAAAACGCCCAGCAGCCCCGCCAATAAACCTATCAGCGCAAATTCAATCATAGTCGCCCTGACCAGGAGGCTTTGCTGCGCACCCAGCGTTCGCATTAATGCCCCTTCGCGCTGGCGTTCACTCATGGTGGCACTGACTACCGCCACCATCACCGCCAGAGCTGCCAGCAATATCAGCAGCAAAATAGCTTCAACCGCCTGTGTGACATGCTGAATGATCTCCTGAATACGCTCGATGATATGGTCAATTTCCAGTACCGATACCGTAGGAAATTGCCGGACAAAATCATTTAATACCGTTTTGTCAGACGGATCCAGGTAAAAGCTGCTCAGATATGTGGCCGGCAACGCAGCCAGTGCACCATTTTCCGGAAACATAATAAAAAAGTTCGGCTGCATGCTATCCCATTGCACACTACGGATACTGGTGACTTCGGCACTAAATACTTCACTGCCGGCCGTAAAACCGAGCCTGTCGCCAATGCTGACACCCAGCGATTCTGCCAGTGACTGCTCAATCGACAGGCCGCTGGTTTCGTTATCAGCAAACCACGCGCCGGCAATAATTTCATTGTCGTCCGGATAGGTTGCCGAAGCGGTCAGATTGAGTTCACGGCGCAGTTCATCATCATCCGGATTTAATGCCACGTCTTTGGCCGGTTGGCCGTTTATCTCAGTCAAACGACCCCGCACCATGGGATAAAGTGGGCTGCGTTGTAATTGTTGCTGCTCCAGAAACGCATCGACATCACTGACCATTTCCGGCGCAATATTCACCAGAAAATGGTTCGGAGCATCTTCCGGCAATTGTGCCTGCCAGTCTGCCAGTAATGATGAGCGCACCAGCATTAGCGTGGCGGCCAGCATCACAGTCATCGCAAATACCGCCAGTTGTGACAAGGTTGCCCGTTGATGACGATGCAGCGCGACAACGGCACTACGCCAGGCAGTACTGCCGCCGGCAAACGCCCGGAAACTGCTGACAAACAACCAGCCAACCAGACCTAAAATAACCATCAATACGGCAAGACCTGCTAACAAAGACAACACCAGTTTCAGTTCACCGGCAAACAACCATAACAAGCCGAATACCAGCGCACCGGCTATCAGTAAGTCTTTTGCCAGAAAACCTTTATCCAATGAGGGCAGACTACGCAAAACTTGCATAGCCGGCGTTTGCCGCAAGCGATCAATCGGTGGCAGCGCAAAAGCAAATAACACCAGAACAGCCGTTAACAATGCCGGCCATAAACTCCAAATCTGCAGGCTGAAACTTAATGGCTGCGCCATCAACTGCGCCGTCATCGCCGACAACAGCCAGGCAAAAGGAATCGCAATCAGCAAACCGGCCAGCGTTGCCGACAGCCCACATAGCAATAACCGGCTGGCATACAGGCGACGGATTGCCTGACTGGTCAGCCCCAATGTTTTCAGTAAAGCCACGGTATCACGCTGCTGCATGGCATATTCGCGACTGGCAACAGCAATTGCGACTACCGCCAGTAAGACCGCCAGGCTGCCACCTAGTAACAAAAAGTTTTCTGCTTTTGCCAGCGATTCACCGAGGTTTTCGCCATCGCGGGCATCACGCCAGCGGTACTGGCCGCTATCAATTTCAGCAGTCACCACCTGCTGAAAATCAGCCCATGTGGTTTCATCACCGGCCAGAAGCAAACGATGACGCACACGGCTGCCCGGCTGAATCACGCCGGTTGTTGCCACATCATCCATATGCATCATGGCGCGCGGCGCAAACGCCGACAAACTGAAGCCACTGTCAGGTTCTCGAAGCAATAAACCACTGATAGTCAGTGAAGTCTGGCCGAGGGTGACCGTATCACCAATGCCCAGATCTAACAGCCGCATGAGTCTGGGGTTGAGCCAGATTTCACCGGGCGCAGGCCCTTGCTGTCGGATTTCACGGGGTGCCTGCAAATCGGCTTGCCATTCAATCTGCCCGCGCAGCGGATAAGCACTATCAACAGCTTTTACCGAGGTCAGTTGAAAGTTATCACCAGCCGATAACATCGTCGAAAACTGGCTGATCTGACTGGTGATTAAGCCCATTTCTGCGGCAGTTTGCTGCCATTTTTCAGCAACCGGCTCACTGCTGCGGGCAACCAGTTGCCGATCGGCTGCCAGAAAACTACTGGCAGATTGCAGTAAGGTTTGCTGTAAATGGCCGGCAAACAGATTGATGGTGGCGACCGTCGCCACGGCAATCATCACCGCAGCCAGCATTACCTTGACCTGTCTTAGCCGTAAGTCCCGACGTATCGCTGTTTGTTGCAGTGCTTTAATCATAAGCTTTGTACACGACCGGCATCGATATGAAATTGCCGATCACAGCGCTCTGCCAGCTGGGTATCGTGCGTGACCATCACCAGTGTTGTGCCCTGCTGCTTGTTTAAGGTCATCAGCAAATCAGTAATTTCAGCGCCGGTCTGACTGTCCAGATTACCGGTCGGCTCATCGGCAAACAAAACCCGCGGTGTCACCGCAAAAGCACGGGCAATGGCAACCCGTTGCTGTTCACCAC
>CAMPHB010000016.1 GCA_946885755.1 uncultured Methylophaga sp.
GCACACCACGGCGTTCACGCACCAAACGGCAACGATGCGGCAAACCTTTAAATTCACGCAGTGCCGATAATATGGCATGCATCGGTAACCCCATCACACTGCCCAGCGCCAGCGCTGCCAGTGCATTGGCAATATTGTGCTGACCGGCGATTTTTAATTCGCTAACCGGCATGAGTTGATAAGGGCCTTCACAAAGCCAGTTTTCACCGTCAATACTGCGCAGGCCAAAATCCTGTTCGGTTTGTTGTTGTAAACCAAAACCGATATTTTGCCGGCCGGTAGTTGCCATTGCTGCGACAACTGGATCATCACGATTGATGACCATCACACCGTTGCCTTGATAAATGCGCTGTTTTGCCAGTTGGTAATCGGTGACATTATCGTAGCGATCCAGATGATCCGGGCTGATATTGAGAATCACCGCAGCAAAAGCATTTAAGCTGCTGACTGTTTCCAGCTGAAAACTGGACAATTCCAGCACATAAAAATCTACCGGTGATTCATCTAATAAATCCAATGCCGGTGTACCAAGATTACCGCCTGTCGCTACTTTTTGACCTGCCAGCTGCGCCATCAGGCTAACCAGCGTGGTCACGGTACTTTTGCCGTTGGAACCGGTAATAGCAATCACCGGCGCATCGGCATATCGGGCAAACAGCTCTACATCACCGATAATTTCAATACCGGCGTTGGCGGCGGCCTGTAATGCCGGCAACCGTGGGTCAACACCGGGGCTGAGAATAATTTCATCCGCACGTTGCAGCCATTCAGCCGACAAACCGCCGGTATGCACCAATACTTCCGGATGCTCCTGCTGCAACGTCTGTAACGCCGGTGGCAACTCGCGGGTATCCATCACGGCTACCGCTGCGCCTTGCTTCACTAAAAACTGCGCGCACGACAGCCCGGTCTGACCCAGACCGACAATCACACAGTTTTTATGTTGCATATTGGCCATCAAAATACTCATCTGATTTTCAGGGTTGCCAAACCGATTAACACTAAAAACACGGTAATGATCCAAAACCGGACGATAATGCGTGGCTCCGGCCAGCCTTTTAATTCGTAATGGTGGTGAATCGGCGCCATCAAAAACACCCGTTTGCCGCGCCACTTATATGAAGCCACCTGAATCATCACCGACAGGGTTTCGATGACAAACACACCGCCCATAATCAGCAGTACCAGCTCCTGACGGACGACAACCGCCACCACACCTAATGCTGCGCCCAATGCCAATGCGCCGACATCGCCCATAAATACTTGTGCGGGATAGGTGTTGAACCATAAAAAGCCCAATCCGGCACCGACCAGTGCAGCACAAAACACAATCAGTTCACCGGAACCCGGCACAAACGGGATCTGTAAATAACGGGAAAACTCCGCATGACCGGCAACATAGGCAAACAAACCCAGTGCCGCAGCCACCATGACTGTTGGCATGATCGCCAGACCATCCAGGCCGTCGGTCAGATTGACCGCATTACTGCTGCCGACAATAACCAGATAAGCCAGCAACATGTACCAGCCACCCAGCGGAATAATGATTTCTTTAAAGAACGGCACAATCAGCTGGGTTTCTGCAGGTAGCGTCGCAGTGGTATATAAAAACACCGCCGCACCCGCGCCCACCACGGATTGCCAGAAATATTTATAACGGCTGATAAGCCCTTTGGGATCCTGACGCACCAGCTTGATGTAATCATCTATAAAACCGATCACGCCGAATAATAAGGTCACCAGCAGCACCACCCAGACATAACGGTTCGCTAAATCCGCCCACAACAAGGTACTGACAGCGATTGCCACCAGGATCAGCGAACCACCCATGGTGGGTGTGCCTTTTTTACTGAAATGTGATTCCGGCCCGTCGGTTCTGACCACCTGACCGATTTGTCTGAAGCTCAAATGCCGGATCATCATCGGACCGATGATCAAGGCAATGCCCAGCGCCGTCATCACACCGAGGATAGCCCGCAGCGTCAGGTACTGGAAAACGCTGAAGCCGCTGTAAAACTGGCTCAGATATTCACTCAGAAATAACAGCATCAGCGTTCTCCTCCGGCAGCCAGTGCATCCGCCAGTTTGTCGAGTTGCATAAAGCGCGAACCTTTGATGAGACAGGTGACGCCGGCTTGCAGATTCTGCTGTAAGTAACTTTGCAGGCTGTCACGATCGGCAAAATGCTCTGCATCATCACCAAATTGTGCTGCGGCTTCAGCGCTTTGCTGACCAACGGTCAATAAACGGTGCACCTCAGCTGTTTTGGCATCACGGCCCATTTGCTGATGGATCGCAACACTGTCCGGACCCAGTTCGCCAAAATCACCTAACACCAGCCAGCGCTGACCCGGGAAGCTTTTCAGCGTTTGCAGCGCCTGGCCAAAAGAGCCGGGATTGGCGTTATAAGTGTCGTCAATCAGTAATGCCTGTTGTTTGGTTGGCCGTAATTGCAACCGGTGTGGCACCGCTTTGATACTGGCCAGGCCTTTGATCATCGCCGCCGGCTCAATGCCAAGGGCATGACAAACCGTCATGGCCGCCAACGCATTGGCTACATTGTGGCGACCGGGTAAAGGCAGACTGACAAAATGATTCACACCATCCAGTTGCACCATAAAATGGCTGCCGGCCGGTGTTGTCTGGCAATCCAGTGCCATCACATCCGCTGGTTTATCGAGACCGAATGTCAGCAGCTTGCGTGTGCCGATAAGTGGCTGCCAGATCGACTGGTAAGGCATATCAGCATTGACGATGGCGACACCATCAGATGTCAGACCACCGTATATTTCGCCTTTCGCACTGGCAACACCTTCAAGGCTGCCAAAACCTTCTAAATGCGCTGCGGCAACATTATTAATAATCGCCACCTGCGGCTGCGCCATCGCCACCAGATTTTTGATTTCACCGTGATGGTTGGCGCCCATTTCAATCACCGCATACTGATGGTCTTTTTTCAGACGGGTTAAGGTTAATGGCACACCCAGTTCGTTATTGAGATTGCCCTGTGTGGCAATGACATGATGTTGCTGGGCCAGCATGGCGCTGACCATTTCTTTCAACGTTGTTTTGCCATTGCTGCCCGTGACAGCGATGACTTTGGCCTGACTCTGTTGTCGCCAAAAAGTCGCCAGCTTGCCAAAGGCCGCAACCACATCATCAACGACCAGTTGTGGCAATGGATCAGCCTGCTTGCGACTGACTAAAGCGGCCACGGCACCGGCCTCGCGCGCTTGCGCCAGAAAGTCATGACCATCCACCTGACTGCCGGCCAGGGCAATAAACAAATCGCCTTTTTTAATTTTACGACTGTCTATCGCGGTACCGGTGACCGGCGTCGCTGCACCGTGATAATCACAGCCCAGTTGTTTGGCAATATCCGTCAAAAAGAGCGGCAAGCTCATAAATTGGCTCCGGCATGTTGTTGGCGGGCAAGCAGCGCTTCTTTGACGACGGCAACGTCACTGAATGGCTGTTTACGCCCTTGTTTTTCCTGATAGGTTTCGTGACCTTTACCGGCTACCAGCACCATATCGTCATTGGCCGCCCCGGCCACTGCATAAAAAATAGCCTTGCGTCGATCCGGCTGGATCACCGCCTGTTGCGGTTGCTGTAAACCGCTGAGAATGTCGGCAATAATGCTGTCACTGGTTTCACTGCGTGGATTGTCATCGGTCAATACCAGCCGGCTGGCGAACTGTTCCGCTTGTGCGCCCATAAGTGGCCGTTTGCCACGGTCGCGATCACCACCGCAACCAAATACACACCACAAATCGGCCTGTTGATTTAAATGCTGACGCATTGCTGACAGCGCTTGTGTCAGGGCATCCGGAGTATGTGCATAATCGACCACCACAGCCGGACTGTTGTCGGTCTGCAGCAACTGCATCCGGCCATTGACTGGCTGTAACTGCGACAGGCAGCGGGCAATCTCAGCAGGTTCGTTATGCATGGCGCTCAGTACAGCAGCGGTTGCCAGCAGATTATCAATATTAAAACGCCCTAATAAGCCGGCGCTCACCGATATTTCTGTTGTTCCGGACGTCAGTTGAAAATGCAGACCCGCGTTATCAAAACGCAGCTGCGTTGCCTGCCAGTCAGCGGTTTTTTGCTGGCTGTAGCTTTGCCAGTTGAGATTTGCTGGCTGCTGTTTTTCATATAAGGCCTGACCAAAATCATCGTCAATATTTACGATTGCGGTTTGAATGCCCGGCAATGTGAACAACCGCTGTTTGGCCGCGGCATAAGCCTGCATATCGCCGTGATAATCGAGATGATCACGGCTTAAATTTGTCAGAACTGCAATATCGATGGCGACAGCATTCAGCCGGCCTTGTGCCAGCGCATGCGAAGATGCCTCAATAGCAACATATTGAAGCCCGTCGTCACGCATTGCCGCCAGTGTTTGCTGTAATTGCAATGGATTGGGAGTGGTCATGCCGGTATCACGTAAATCGCTGAGCCGGCCAATACCCAGAGTGCCAATAACACCGCAGGGTTTGCCGGTTAATTCCAGACTTTGGGCAATAAACTGACTGACCGAGGTTTTACCATTGGTGCCGGTCACCGCCACAACGGTCATGGCTTTACTCGGCTCACCGTAAAAGCGGTTACCAATCGCGCTGATTTGCTGATCCAAATCTGCAATTTGCAAAAGCGGCACGCTGCTGTCTGCTTCGTGTCCGGCATCAACCATGATACTACTGGCGCCGGCGCTAATCGCCTCATCAATATGCCGCTGGCGAACATCTGCTTGTTTGGCAGTCGCTATAAACAGGCTGTCAGGCAGGACATCGCGGCTATCCATGCTGATAGCGGCCACCTGGATATCCTCTGCCAGTGGTGCTGCCAAACCGTTAATTAACCAGTTCAATGACATCATTGTTTGGCCACCTGTAACTGACTGGTGGGCAAGGCATCCGGCGCAATATTCAGCAAACGCATGGCGCCCGTCATCACTTCAGCAAATACCGGTGCCGCGACCGCGCCGCCGTAATATTCATCTTTACTGGGTGAGTCGACCATCACCACCATGGCAAGCCGTGGATCACTGGCCGGGATCAGACCGGCAAAAACCGACTGATAGTCAGATTCGGTATAACCACCGGCACGGGCTTTTTTGACGGTACCGGTTTTACCAGCCACCCGGTAATTCTGCACCGCTGCACGGGTAGCGGTACCGCCCGGCAACACGGTGAGTTCCATCATGCCACGGATAGTTTGCATCAAATCTTTATTAAACATACGACGGCCGGGCATCGGTTTATCCTGTTTGATAAACGTTAAATCCCGCAAAATACCGTCACTGCCAATCACCGTATAAGCACGCGCCAATTGCAGTGCATTGGTCACCAGACCATAACCGTAAGCCAGTGTCGCCCGATCCAGCGTTCGCCAGTCGCGTGGATCTGGTAAATAACCGCTGGCTTCACCCGGAAAATAGGCACCGGTATCAGCGCCCATGCCAAAGCTGGCAAAATCATTCCATAAATCTTCAGGATCAACTGCCAGGGCAATTTTGCTGGCACCGATATTGCTGGATTTCTGGATCAAGGTGGCCAGGTCGATTTCACCATAATCACGGAAATCTTTAATCGGATGACCAGAGACGCGAAACACGCCAGGATGCGTGTTGATAATGGTATCAAGATCAAACAAACCTGATTTCAGACCGCTGACCACGGTAAATGGCTTCACCGTTGAACCCGGTTCAAACAAATCGGTAACGGCGCGATTACGGTAATCACTGCTACGCAAGCCCGCCCGGTTATTAGGATTGAATGCCGGTTGATTAACCATTGCCAGCACTTCGCCTGTTTTGACATCCAGAATAACGGCTGTGCCGGCAACTGCGCCATGGGTTTTAACGGCATTTTTTAAGGCGTTATAGCTTAGATACTGTAACCGTAGATCGAGACTCAGTTTGAGGTTTTCACCGGCTTTGGCGGCGCGGATCTGCTCACCGCCACCGACAAAATTGCCTTTACTATCACGCACCATCCGCTTCAGGCCAGGTACACCGGTTAATACCGGTTCATAAGCCAGTTCCAGCCCTTCCTGACCGCTGTCATCAATATTGGTAAAGCCAAGCACATGGGCACTGACTTCGGCTGTCGGATAATAACGTTTGTCCTCACGCTGCAAAGCAACGCCAGGAATTTTCAATTGCTGCACCCGCGCAGATAATGCCGGGGTAATACGCCGCTTCACATAAACAAATTCACGACTGGCGTTGTTATGGATTTTTTGTTGAATATCTTCCAGCCGTACATCCAGCATTTTAGCCAGCTTATCCAGATGCGGCTGGTCAACGCTGGTTACCTGCGGGTTGATCCACACTGAATGCACCGGTGTACTGATCGCCAGCGGCTCACCATGACGATCCAGAATCATGCCACGATGCGCTACAACCGGCACATTACGTAAATGCCGGGCATCCCCCTGATCGCGCAAAAATTCATTATTGAGGATCTGTATATCAATCAGCCGCCACAACAGGCCAATCATAATCAGCACAAAACTCAGGCGCACCAGATTCAGCCGCCAGCCGTTGACCTGCATCACTGATTGCTGCCGGCTCATGGCATCACCATCACAGTATTGTCAGCAGTAGGCATCAGCATATTGAGCTTATTGCGGGCTTGTTGTTCAACACGGCCAGGACTGGCCCAGGTACTTTCTTCCAAAAGTAGCCGGCCCCATTCTTCATTGAGTTTGTCGCGCTGATGTTCCAATTGCTGCATAACGACAAACTCACTGCGCCCGGCATGTTTGGTCACCACCACGGCAACCGCAGAAAATAACACCAGCAGCATCATTACCAATATCGGCAAATCGACTTTCAAGGCGGCAAAGAACGCTGATAAATTCATGCCAGTTTCTCCGCAACGCGTAATACGGCGCTGCGCGCTCTGGGATTAGCGGCAAGCTCTGCTTCACCGGCATAAATGGCTTTGCCAATCAGTTTCAGTCGTGGATTGAGTTCTGCAGCGCGGACCGGGAAGTGCGCCGGTAAATCGTCACCTTTGGCTGCATCGCGGAAAAAACGTTTAACGATGCGATCTTCCAGCGAGTGAAAGCTGATCACGGCCAGCCGGCCACCCACTGCCAGCACGTCCAATGCCTGTTCTAATGCACTGCTTAATTCGTCCAGTTCGTTATTGATGAAAATTCTCAATGCCTGAAAGGTACGGGTCGCCGGATGTTTAAACCGATCTTTGCTGGGACTGGCTTTATCAATAAGCTGCGCCAGTTGCCGGGTGGTGGTCAGCGGCGCTGTTTGCCGTTGCTCAACAATCGCCCGGGCAATGCGTTTGCCGTAGCGTTCTTCACCCAACGTTTTGATAACGGTGGCAATTTCAACTTCTTCCGCTTCGGCCAACCACTGCGCCGCGCTGATACCGCTGGTGGTATCCATACGCATATCCAGCGGGCCATCCTGCATAAAACTGAAGCCGCGGGCGGCTTCATCAAGTTGCGGGGACGACACACCGATATCCAGCAAAATACCATCCGTCCTTTGTTGCCAGAGGCGCTGGTGAATCACTTCGCTAAGATTTGAAAAGGCACAATGCTCGATTTGAAACCGCGGATCTTCTTTTGCCAGTTGCTGACCGGCTGTTATCGCTTCGGGATCGCGGTCCAAGCCCAGCAATCGGCCATCCTGGTTAAGTTGTTTGAGAATGGCGCGGCTATGACCGCCACGACCAAAAGTACCGTCGACATAAAAACCCGCCGGCTTGATAGCCAGCGCGGTCACGGCCTCTTCAAGTAAGACCGGTAAATGTTGTGGGAGGCGCTCTGTCATGGTCCACCCTATATGGATAGGCTTTCGAGTTCAGCCGGTAAAATCGCATCGAAATCTTCCTGCAAACAGTCATCCATCAGACCGTTCCAGGTTTGCTCATCCCATAACTCAAATTTATTACCCTGACCAATCATCACGGTATTTTTATCAAGACCGGCAAACTCACGCAGTTTGGCTGGCAGCAGAACGCGGCCGTGGCTGTCCATTTCGCATTCGGTGGCATAGCCCAGGAGCATCCGCTTTAAACGGCGTACTTGTTGATTCAAACTGGGCAAGGCACTGAGCTTTTGTTCGACCAATTCCCATTCCGGCAGCGGGTAAACCTGCAGACAGCGATCCGCGTGATCAATGGTGATGACCAACCGACCTTCACAACAGACATCCAGCTGCTTACGGAAACGGGCTGGCACGGCCATCCGTCCTTTTGCATCCAGATTAAAAGTTGCGACGCCTCTAAACACGCTGAGTCCTCAAAATTTGCGATCCACGAAGATCCACTTTTCCCCACTAATCGACACTATAGGAGTGCCGATCTGACAAGTCAAGCAGCAAAATGATCAAAATCCTCTTTTTACGACAAGGACTTAGCGACGTTTTACAAAAGTGGCAGGAAAGTGGATCAAGGACTTAGAGAGGACTGTTTTCTTATCAAAAAACTGGCAGATGAAGTTAAAGTAAATTCTAGCTATCAAAAAAATTTTACCAGCACATTTCCGTCTGAAAAAATTTTCAGACAAATGCCAAACCGGTCACAGGGAAAAAGTTGAGATGGCCATAAGCCGGGTTCTGTCGTGGACAATCATTCATCTGGGACAGATGTCGCCATCTGCCTCAAGCAACCTACCCGGGAACCATGCGGGCCGCATGATGTGCATAAAGCACGTGTCCCCCTATTTGGTCTTGCTCCAGGTGGGGTTTACCTTGCCGTTGCTGTTACCAGCCGCGCGGTGCGCTCTTACCGCACCATTTCACCCTTACCCGATTTAAAACCGGGCGGTATCCTTTCTGTTGCACTTGCCGTGGACTCGCGTCCCCCAGGCGTTACCTGGCACCTCGCCCTGTGGAGCCCGGACTTTCCTCACCAAATTTGCATTCAGTGCGATTGTCTGGCCATCTCAGGGAGCTATTTTACGCGAGGCTATTTATTTCTGCTGGAGTTTCAGTGCCAGCTGATAAGCGGCATTCTTGCTGACCGATAACCATTCAGCGGTAATTGCAGCGGCTTTTTTCACCGGCATTTCCGGCAGTAGCAAACTGAGCAGGCGTTGCATCGCCTGTTCATCGGCAGAAACCGCCTCGGCAGCACCGGCAACCAACAGCACAATTTCGCCCTTTTGCTGGTTGCTGTCAGACGCTACCCATTCAGCCAATTCGTGCAAAGGCCGGGTTTCGATGGTTTCATGAATTTTGGTGAGTTCCCGCGCCAGACAAGCCTGCCGTTCACCACCAAAAATCTGCATTAGATCATTTAGCGTGCCAACAATGCGTTTGGGGCTTTCATAAAAAATCAGTGTCCGGGTTTCATCAGCAAGCAGTTGTAAACGCTGCTGACGGGCGCCGGCTTTGGGCGGCAAAAAACCTTCAAAAGCAAAGCGGTCCGATGGCAGACCCGATGCCGATAATGCGGCAATCAGCGCACTGCTACCGGGGATTGGCACCACATTAATACCTGCGCTGCGCACCAGCGTCACTAAGCGGTAACCAGGGTCGCTAATCAGCGGTGTGCCGGCATCAGAAATCAAAGCAATCGACTGGCCCTGCTGTAATTTTTCCAGCAATAACTGGCTGCGTTGCTGTTCGTTGTGTTCATGCAAGGAAATGGTTGGTGTGCTGATTTGCTGATTATCGAGCAGAAATTTACTGTGGCGGGTATCTTCAGCAGCAATTAAATCGACCTGTTTTAAGGTTTCAATCGCCCGCAGACTGATGTCGCCCAGATTGCCAATCGGTGTTGCCACGATATATAAAATGCCGGATTCTGAGAGCGCCACGATGAATTCCTGAAGTGAGACACGGTTCTGGTCGTAATATACGCGAACAGGTAAGATAATGCCCTTAATCCACTGACTTGATGCAGGCCAAGATGCAAAGAATTTCCGCTTTTCTGCTGGTACTGCTGGTGATGACACTGGCAGCCTGTCAACCGATGGCAATCGACCGCAAACAAGCGCCGGTCACTGCCGAAAGCCTGATTTCAGAAGCAGAGACCGCCGGTGATCTGCAAACTGCAGCCGATGATTATCTTGCCAAAGCCGCTGACAGCGAAGGTCCTTTGCAATCAGCCTATTTTTATCGTGCTGCCACCGTCCTCTACGAACTCGAAGATTACCCGAAAGCGGTCGAAGTGCTGGCGCAGCTCAACCCCGACCAATTAAACGAAGCCGAACAAATTGATGCCGCTTTGCTGCGTGCTGACATTGCTATTATCCAGGAAGATCCAGCGGCCGCATTGACCGCACTGGATAGTGTTGCAATGGCTGACGCTAATGATGAACAAAAGGCGCAGGCGTTGACGCTGCGGATTAACGCCTACGCACTGAGTGATAATAATCGCGATACAGCACTAGCACATATTGAATTGGATCCGTTGCTCAGCGGCATTGATCAGCAAAATAACCGCGACGCCTTATGGCAGGCGCTAATGGAACTAGATACCCAGCAGCTGGATTTGTTTAATCCGGGTCAGCCACCTGCTGAGGACAGTGGCTGGTTTGCCCTTGCCTACGCCATGAAAGCCTATGCCAATAATCCCGAAGCGATGGAAGTGGCACTGGAAGACTGGCAGCGCAGTTATCCCAACCATCCGGCAGATCTTGAACAGCTGCGCCAAACCATCAAACCTGCATTACAACTGCCGACCGATGTCGACAATATTGCGGTGCTGCTGCCGGAATCCGGGCCGATTGCCGCTGCTGCTCAGGCGGTCAAACAAGGCATTATTGCCGCGCATTTTACCAGCGGTAACGGTCGCCAGTTAAAATTCTATGATGTACAGAACAATGCCGCTGCCGCTTATCAGCAGGCAGTTGAGGCCGGCGCCAGTATTGTTATCGGCCCGCTGGATAAACCGTCGGTAGAACAACTGGCGCGTCTTAACAGTTTGCCGGTACCGGTCGTCGCGTTAAACCGAATCAATACCGTGCATCAACACCGTAATTTATTTCAGTTTGGTCTGGCACCAGAAGATGATGCCCGTACGGCGGCCAAATTTGCCGCTGAACAGGGCTATCGCCGGGCATTGGTATTAGGCCCGCGTAGCGACTGGGGCGAACGGGTGACCGAAGCATTTGAAAGCGCCTGGCGTGATGAAGGCGGCGTTGTGGTGCGCAGCAATGGTTACCGCGAATCCGCCAGCGACTTCAGCGAAGTGATTGTGCCGTTGTTTGGTCTCAATGCCAGCGAACAGCGTGCTAAGGCGTTGCAAAGCACATTAGGCCGTTCGCTGACCTTTGAGCCGCGCCGCAGGCAGGATGTCGACTTTATTTTTATGGTCGCCAAGCCCTTAAAAGGCCGGCAGTTGGTACCACAATTTCGCTTTCATCGTTCCGGCAACTTGCCAGTTATCAGTACATCACATGTTTATGATGGTGCGGCCGATGCCCGTCATGACATTGATCTCAATGGCACTATCATCAGCGACATTCCATGGATGATTGAGGCGCCTGAAGATGCCATTTATCAGGGTTTACTGAATCAATCGCGCGGTGATAAAGGGACATTTATGCGCCTTGCTGCAATGGGTGTCGATGCCTACCGTTTAATTGATGAGCTGGCGGAATTAGGCCGCAGTGAAAATGCCAGCTATGCCGGCGTCACTGGCAGCCTGCAAATTAACCAGGCGGGCCATATTCAACGGCAAATGCCACAGGGCATTTTCAAAGATGGTTTGTTAATACCATTAAACAGCGAGCAATGAGTCGCGATAGCGGACAACAGGCTGAGCAAACCGCCTGTGATTATTTGCAGCAACACGGTCTGGTACTGCTTGAACAGAATTATCATTGCCGGCGAGGTGAAATTGATCTGATTATGCGTGACGACAAAACACTGGTTTTTGTTGAAGTGCGTGCCCGCCGCAGTGATCGTTTTGGCAGTGCATTAGAAAGTATCACGGCAGACAAACAATCGCGTATCATTGCCACCGCCCAACATTATTTGCAGCAAAACCGGTTCCAGCAAAACTGCCGTTTTGATGTGGTGGCACTGCGCATTGCGCAGACAGCAGACAGCCAGCAACATCAGGTCAGTGATTGGATCCGTGATGCCTTCCAGCTTTGTTGAGTCCGACAGCCTGTAAACTGTCGATTGTTAATTTCCTCCTGAGGTTATTCCCATGCGTCGTATTTATTTGATTTCTTTTCTGCTCAGTTTATGTTTGTTGCAGGGTTGTCCTGCCGTTGTGGTTGGCGGCGCCGCAACCGGTGCTGCCGTTAACAATGATCGCCGAACCACCGGTGCCATGATTGACGATCAGGGTATTGAGTTTAAAGCCACCTCGGCGATTTACAACAACAAAAAAATCTATGATCAGAGTCATATCAATTTCACCAGTTTCAACGGTGTGCTGTTAGTGACCGGCGAAACCCCTAATGAGGCGTTAAAACAAGAAGTCACCAATCTGGTCAAAGATATTCCGCGGGTGCGTAAGGTCTATAACGAAATGGCTATTCTGGCGCCAAGCGCTTTGCCATCACGTACCAGTGATACCTGGATCACCTCTAAGGTGAA
>CAMPHB010000017.1 GCA_946885755.1 uncultured Methylophaga sp.
GCGTTTAGCAACCGTGCTCGCCGGGCCCTTATTCGGTTTATCGGCCAGTGAGATTTTTGCCGTCAATCAGGATGAAGCCGCTTTCAGCGTATGGTCGGAGCAGTTAGTTAACCTGCAACAACGCTGGCAGCAGTTTGGTTTTATGGCTATGTTTCGCAATTTATTGCAGTTGAATCAGACTTTGCAGCGGCTGCTGCAACAGCCTGATGGTGAGCGGCAATTGACTAATTTCCTGCATCTCGCAGAGCTGATCCAAGGCGAATCATTACGTCAGCATCACCGGATTGAGGCTGTTAATCAGTGGCTGACCCAGCAGCGTGAAGCCAGCACGCAGGACAATGAAGCCGCCCAGTTGCGTCTCGAAAGTGATGCCGATTTGGTGAAAATCATGACCATTCATGCCAGTAAAGGCCTGGAATATCCGATTGTGTTCTGTCCGTTTAACTGGACAGGCAAAACACCGGCAGCTAAACAGGAGATCATCGAATATCACGATCCGGATGCCGATTATCAGCCGTCAGTCGCTCTAACAGAACCATTGCTGGAAAGTGCTAGGCAAAAAGCGATTGAAGAAGAACAGGCACAGGCGGTGCGGCTGTTATATGTCGCGCTGACCCGTGCTCGTGAGCGTTGTGTCATTGTCTGGGGCAATGTCAAAGACGTTGAACAATCGGCGATGTACCGGTTATTGCATGGGTCGCAAAGCGCAGATTTACGCGCCGATTTAGCCAAACTGGCCGCCCATCCGGCCATCAGTGTCAGCGATTATCAGCCGGTACCGCCGGTTATGTATCAGGGAGCACAATCTGCGACTCCGGCCTATCAGGCTAAAGCCTTTAGCGGTGATATCGCTGAACCGTGGCGGATTGGCAGTTTTTCATTGCTCAGCCGTGGTCATATTTCTGAGCAGCCGGATTATGACGGCGAGGCCGATATGCCCGAGGCAACTATGATGCAGATGCAGACGCAACTGGATCGCTTTAGTTTTGCCCGCGGCCGCCAGGCCGGTAATTTTTTGCATAAGTGTCTGGAAAATATCAGCTTTCAGGCCAATGCCAGTGATATTGCCGATACCGTCAAACGCCTGCTGCCACAGTTTGCCATCAGCGAAGACTGGGCGGTGCCGGTCAGTGACTGGCTGTTTGCTGTGCTTAACACACCATTATCGGCTGGCGGGCCAAAGCTTGCCGATATTACGGCCAGCCAGCGCATCGATGAAATGGCCTTTTATTTTCCGGTGGCCGGGCTTAGCAGCGGCGGTTTGCAGCAACTGCTCAAACAAACGCCGCCCGACAGTATCTGGCAAGAGCTGGTTGCCGGTATCAGCTTTTCAAGGCTGGATGGTTTTATGAAAGGCTTTATCGATCTGGTGTTTGAATATCAGGGCCGCTTTTATATCGCCGATTACAAATCCAATCATTTGGGCCGGGAGCCGGAAAACTATCAGAGCGATGCTTTGAAACGGGCCATGCTCGGCCATCAGTATCCATTGCAATATCTGATTTACAGTCTGGCATTACACCGGCATTTGCAGTTACGACTGCGAGATTACGATCCGGCGCTGCATTTTGGCGGCGTTTATTATTTATTTATCCGGGGTATGCAACCGGATTGGCCGCAGGCCGGGGTGTATTTTGATGCGTTAAGTCCCGAGATGCTGACGCAGTTAGACCAACTGATGGCAGGTGGCCGATGAACGCGGTTAATCTGCTCAGACAGCAAGGCTTTTCCGAACTCGCCTGCCAGTTCGCAGCGTATATCGGTCGGCAGCAAACCCCTGAAAATCCGTTGATTAGTTTAACGGCTGGGCTGCTCAGCGAAGCCATCAGCGAGGGTCATGTTTGTCTGAATCTGAGTGGTGAACAGGGCTGGCCCGCAGACATTATGCGGCAATTACCGGATAGCCGGCACTGGCAGCAGCAACTCAACGACAGTGATGTGATCGGCAAACCCGGCGAATTTAGGCCACTGATTCTGACAGCAGATGGCCGTTTGTATTTGTACCGTTACTGGCAGGATGAACAACACGTTGCGCATGCCATTCGTCAGCGGGCCAGCGTATTGCAAGCGTTGCCGAATGAGGAAGTCTTGCAGCATTTTTTTGCCGGCTGGCAACAAAATGTGACTGGCACGGACTGGCAAAAAGTCGCTGTTTTATCAGCACTCAGCCGGCAGCTGACGGTGATTTCCGGCGGGCCCGGCACCGGCAAAACTACTGTGGTGTTAAAAATTTTGCAGGCATTTGCCCAAACTGAGCCAGATTTACGTATTGCCTTAACAGCACCGACCGGCAAAGCTGCAGCGCGTTTACAAACCTCGGTCAGCGATGGACAAACGGCGATTGCCGCCAAAACCCTGCACCGTTTGCTGGGCATTTCGCAGCGCGCCCCCGAAGGCCGCTTTAATGCCGATAATCCGCTGCCACTTGATGTATTGATTATTGATGAAGCCTCGATGATTGATATCAGCCTGATGGCGCTGACCTTAAAAGCGTTGCCGGTGAATGCCCGGCTGATCCTGCTGGGGGATGCCGATCAACTGGCATCGGTGGAGTCCGGTGCGGTGTTGGCAAGTTTGTCTGACCAGCCTCCGGCATTTTCATCACCGTTTGCGGCATTAGCCGAAAAGATCACCGGTATCACGCTGACTGCATCCACGGACAGCAGCCCGCTGCAGGATTGCCTGGTAAAACTTCAACACAGCTATCGGTTTGCCTCAGGCGGCGTTATCGGCCAGCTAGCCGAAGCAGTTCGGCTCGGCGATGTACAGTCGCTGACAGAGCAGCTAAAAGCAAACCCTGAAATGTTGCAGCCTGCCGATAAAACGACGATTGAACAGAGCCTGTTGGCTGGCTATCAGCATTTTATCCATGCCGTCGAAAAGCGCTTGCCGGCGTCAGACATTCTCAGCGCCTTTGAACAATTCCGGATGCTGTGTGCATTGCGTCAGGGACCATTCTCAGTTGCCAGTATTAACCTGCAAATGCAGCAACTATTAGCCAGACGCGGCTGGCGCACGACGCAGCCGTTTTATCCCGGCCGGCCCATTATGGTGACGCAAAATCATTATCGGCTGAATCTGTTTAATGGTGATGCCGGCGTGATATTGCCGAATACCGACGGTGAACTACAGGCCTGTTTTCTGTTTGCCGGCGAACTTCGTTGGATACCATTAAGCCGCTTGCCAGCTCATGAAACGGTATTTGCCATGACCGTGCATAAAAGCCAGGGCTCCGAATTTGATGCCGTCAGTATTTTACTGCCCGAAGACATCAGCCCGGTGCTCAACCAGCAACTGCTCTATACCGCCATTACCCGTGCCAAGGAATCACTGAACATTCTGGCAACGGAAAATGTTTTACAGCATACGATTAGTACAAACCATCAGCGGGAGAGTGGTTTGAAAGAGCAGCTTAATAAGTCAGACTAAGCTAAGGCTGTTTTATGACTTATTATTGTCTATAAGATCAAAAGGTCAGACACGATTGATTTGATTAAAGGTGATTGTGATGCGACTTTTGGCGGCGGCGCGTTGGGGTGGGCGTTTTACCCCGGTATCGCATTGCAGCTGGCAAGCCGCAGAATTGGGCGTTAATTGTCAAGGACATGTATGGCTATCAGCTTCAAGGTGAATCATATCATTACCACTGATCAGTTCATTGGCTTGCTGGAGAGTTCTACCCTCGGTAAGCGCCGGCCAATTCACGATCGAGATTGTATTAAGGGGATGATTTCCAACGCCAATCTCGTCGTAAGCGCGTGGGATGGTGATTTGTTGGTTGGTATCGCACGCAGTGTCACGGATTTTCACTATGCCTGTTATTTGTCAGATTTGGCCGTTCACCAGGGCTACCAGAAATCAGGAATAGGTAAACGGTTACAGTCATTAACCCAGGAGCAACTGGGGCCACTCTGCAAGTTAATACTCATCGCGGCACCAGCAGCCAATTCGTACTATGGTCAGATTGGTTACAAGCACAATGATCGTTGCTGGGTTCTGGAGCCGGGGGTGACCATTGGCAGTTAACAAAGCCATTAAGTCTATTCCGGCCTGTGGTCCCCTGGCAGACGCTCTTCTCAGAGCAGCGCTAATAGACGACGTTAACTGCCAATGAATGAAGACTACAAGCCGATTCTCTATCTCAGGCTTGTAGAGCTTTGCCAGGCCAGTGATAGCCGGTTTTAGGAGGCACAGGGCGTCGGCCAAATGTTGAATCAAAGTTGTCAGAAACGATTGATTTATGATTCATGATCGGTGGTGTCTGACCCCATTAATACCTTTTTGAATTCATATTCGGAGGTTGGCTGTATGCAAATAAATCGAGAAACAGCGTTCTGGAACCAGTTCAAAGAAGACTGGACGTTGATGAATTATTACGAACGGTTTGAACAGGTAATCGCATTGATTTTGTCAGCCGTCATATCGGTCATTATTGTTATATCGCTATATCAGTTAATCCTCACGGTTTTCGATTTATTGGTTATAGACGCTTTTAACCCCCTCGAATATCAAATATTCCAAACCGTCTTTGGCATGATCATGACCTTGCTCATTGCGATGGAATTCAAGCATTCCATCATTAAAGTGGCGTTGCGCCAAGACAACATTATCCAGGTGAAAACCGTTTTGTTGATTGCCCTGATTGCCATGTCTCGAAAATTTGTCATTCTTGATCTTGGTACCAGCAGCCCTGCTGAAATAGCCGCACTTGCCGGAGCAGTTGTCGCAATGGGGATTGTCTATTGGCTGCTCCGGGAACGGGATGACAGAGTCAATAGTTGACGGCATGTTTTTACAAGCTGGATGTATTGCCATCACACGCCAGAAACTTAGCTGATAGACTGGCCACAGAAGGTTTTTTGTAAACCATTTGCAGCAGCCAGCATTGGGAGAATGGTTTGCAAGCGCAACTATGAAGACTCGTTCAGCTGTGTTTGAAACCATTTATGAAATGTATATAGCAATACACTGCTGAGTCACTATTGTTGAAGAATATCCTGCATGATTAAATGCATCGAGAAATCAACATAAGGGGAATGACCGATGCGCAAAGAAAGCCTATGCATTCACGAAGGTTACGAAACTGACCCGGTCACCAAGTCCTGCGCGGTACCCATCTATCAGACAGTCGCTTACGAGTTCGACAATGCTCAGCATGGTGCTGATCTTTTCAATCTGGACGTGCCCGGCAATATCTACAGCCGAATCATGAATCCGACCTGGGATGTTCTGGAGAAGCGTGTCGCTGCACTGGAAGGCGGCCTTGCTGCCCTGGCGACATCGGCAGGCAGCGCCGCGATCCATTACGCGATTGTCACCATTGCCGAGGCCGGTGACAACATTGTAACGACGCCACAACTCTATGGCGGTACCTACACTTTATTCGCACACATGCTGCCGAAGCTTGGTATCGAAGTGCGCTTCGCTAAAAGTGATCAGGCTGCCGATATGGCTAAATTGATTGATGAGCGTACCAAGGCTGTATTCTGTGAGTCGATTGGCAACCCGGCCGGTAATATCGTTGATATTGAGGCAGTTGCCGACGTCGCGCACTCGGCCGGTGTACCGCTCATCGTGGACAACACCGTGGCAACACCTGTTTTGTTCAATCCGATAGCTTTTGGCGCTGATATTGTGGTGCATTCACTGACAAAATACATGGGCGGTCACGGTACGACACTGGGTGGCATCATTGTGGATTCCGGGCGATTCCCCTGGAAAGAGTATCCACAGCGCTTCCATATGCTTAACGAACCCGAAGCGGCCTATCACGGCGTGGTGTATACCGAGCAGTTCGGTGAAGCTGCTTATATCGCACGTGCGCGCACGGTGCCGCTACGCAATACCGGCTCGGCACTATCTCCGATGAATGCATTCCTGCTGTTGCAGGGTATTGAGACGCTGGCGTTACGGATGGAGCGACACTGTGACAATGCGCTGGCTGTCGCGAAGTATTTGCAGCAACATCCCAAAGTCGATTGGGTCAATTACGCGGGTCTTGAAGGCGATAAATACCATGCTCTGGCTCAGAAATATTTTAATGGCAGACCTTCATCTATTCTGACCTTTGGTATCAAAGGTGGCTTTGATTCTGGCGTAAAATTTTACGATGCGCTGGCGATGATTAAGCGGCTTGTCAATATCGGTGACACCAAATCACTTGCCTGCCACCCGGCCTCAACAACGCACCGCCAGCTTGATGAGACAGAACTGGCTTCAGCAGGTGTGACGTCTGAAATGTTGCGTCTGTGTATCGGTATTGAGCATATCGATGACATCATCACCGATTTGGAGCAGGCGTTTTTGCAGGTTGATTGAAAATTCTGTTAAATATTTAAAACTGCATTTATTCGGATAAATACCACCGTGCCCACATAGGGCAACTTCAAGTTTATTTAATTATTCTTGGCCATATTAATGTTTTAGAGGGCAAAGCAATTAACGTTTTAAACAAGCTGCATGGCGCTTTGTCATCACTAAAAAAACAATATCAGGTGCATTGGTTGACTGGGCAGTTTTACGACAATAACCAGGAATTGATGTATCGAAGATCCATCAAGACAAGGGTGCGGTTTGAATCTCGTCTTGCATTGATTCTGGTGTCATTCATCTTTGGCATGTTTGCCATTTCAGACTACTATCTGCTGGGTCTGACCCGGGAATTTTATTGGCTGATCGCGATGCGCATCTTCGTGGTTTGTTCGTGTCTGCTGCTGGCATTTATTATCGGGCGGTGGGGTAGTTACTCCCGCAGCGTCTGGCTACATGCGTTGCCACTCTGGATACTGGCTACGGGAATCATTTTAATTGTCCCGTTGCGTCCTGACAGCCTCTCCACTCAGATAACCGCGGTAGTGGTCGCTAACATCGCTTTTTACCTGCTCATCCCGAATCTGCTGACGGTGGCGACATTAGCGAGTCTGTATTTGAATATTGGCTTTCTGGCTGCTGCAGTAGCGTTTGCAGAGATTTCACTGGTGGTAACACTTCGTATTGCGTTGTTGTTGATTATGACCAATTTGGTGGGATTCTTTGCTTTGCTACGTTTGGAGAGTCTGCAGCGCAAGCAGTTTGCGTTGCTTAACAATGAACGTGATCAGAATCACCAGCTGCTAGAGGAAATAGATCACCGAAAATCACTGGAAGCACAGTTACGCATGGTGGCTGAGAAGGATGCACTGACAGGTCTCGATAGCCGGATTCATTTTATGAAACGGGCTGAGGCATTACTGCAGCGCTCGCGAATAGAAAAAGTGCCTTTCAGTCTTTTTATGATCGATGTGGATCATTTCAAGCGCATTAATGATACCTGGGGGCATACGCGTGGCGACTGGGTTTTGACCCGGATCGCTGAAGTTTGTCTGCAATCTTTGCGGCCAACCGATGTGATAGGACGTTTTGGCGGAGAGGAATTTGTAGTGGCCCTGCCACAGACAAGCCCCAAAGATGCGCAAATCGTCGCAGATCGTTTGAAAAAGAATGTTGCCGCGCTGCCGTTAGAGGCAGACATGAGCCAGTTTAGTCTGAGTGTGACTATCGGTATTGCGGTGGCGTACACTGAGGATGCGGGTATTGAGACATTGATAAAACGGGCGGATCAGATGCTGTATGTCGGCAAACGTGATGGCAGAAACTGTGTGGTGATGAGTCGCGAGGGACTGGCAACTTAATTTCATCGCAAAATAAAGCTTTCATGATTTAATGTGAGCAAGCGTCATTAACGCACGGAAATCAACAAAAGGAATGCCGTATGTCGGCATCCATCTTTGTAGGTCAGGCCGATGAGCCTGTGTATTTATTATCGAATATGGCCAATCGGCATGGCCTGATAGCCGGGTGCCTATGCAGGGGGGGTAATTATGCCCAAACCCAAGGTTTATATTAACCAAGCATCAGCAGCAGGTCATCAAACGGGCAGGGGCGATGAATGCCATAGCCTTGCACCCATTTGATACCAAGCTCAGCCACGCAGTCACGGATGGCATCGTTTTCAACAAATTCTGCCACGGTGTTTTTGCCCATCAGCGAGCCGATTTCACTGATAGATTTGATGATGGTACGATGAATTTGATTGTCGAGCACATCACGAACAAACGTTCCGTCAATTTTGACCATATCAACGGGCAGGTTGGTGAGATAGCCGAATGACGATAAGCCACTGCCAAAATCATCCAAAGCAAACACACAACCCCGTTGGCCCAGCCGGTGGAAAAATTGCCGTGCCTCAATAAGATTTGAAATCGCTGCTGTTTCGGTGATTTCAAAACATAGTTTGCTGGGATCAATGCTGGATTGATCCAGTGCCTGTTCAAGAAAGGTCAGAAAATCATCCCGGCCGATGGATTGGCCGGAAAGGTTAATGTGGCATAAACCCAGCTGCGCCAGTTGCTGTGGGTATTTTTCCAGTGTCGTCAGCGTCGCCTGAATGACCCAGCGATCAATATCGGGGGCAATATTATAATGTTCAGCCGCTGGCAAAAACGCGGTGGGTAAAACTGCCTGTCCTTGTAAATCCTGCATTCTTACCAGCACTTCACAATGCGGCTTTTCACCGGCCGTCAGAGAGCGGATTTCTTGTGCATACAGCACCATTCGGTTGGATTTAAGTGCGGCGTGAATTTCTGACAGCGCTTTCATTTCGGAGTGGCGTGATTGCAGATCGTGGCTTTCCGGTGAATAACGAACCACCTGATTTCGGCCATAATCTTTAGCCATATAACAAGCAGTGTCAGCCGCTTTTAGCAGCTCCTTGGCGTCAATTGATGCGTTATTGATGGGTACCCAGCCAATGCTCGCACCGAGATGTAATTCATTATCACCCCAGTTAAAAACGTAGCTTTCAATGACTCTGCGCAGCTTTTCTGTAACCTCGCCGGCAACGGTCTCGTCACAATCAATCAAGATGACACCAAATTCATCACCACCGAGCCGGGCGAGAATGTCGGTGCGTCTTAGCTCACCCTGCAACAAGCGCGTGGTTTCTTGTAAAACTTCGTCTCCCGCCAGATGACCGGCGGTGTCATTGATGACTTTAAATTGATCAAGGTCGATAAGACCGAGCGCATGCGTGTCGCCGAAGTTATGGGCATTGTTGAGCAATAGCGCAAGCTGCTCCTCAAACTCATAGCGATTAATCACGCCGGTAAGTGCATCGTGGCGTGCCTGATAGTGGAGCATGTTCATCAGGTTACGCGCTTCGGTGACATCCATAACCTCAAGAATCATATGGCGACGGCCATTCCATGCAGTATTAATTTTTGAGATAGAGATTTTGCACCATAACGGGACACCATCATGGTTGAGCAATTGGTAGTCTTCTGTTTGTGGCGCCACTTCACCATCAAGCAGTCGTTGCAGCTGAGCGAGATCTTGTTCGGGGTGCAAAAACTTAACCAGTGACTGGCCAACCAGGTCATCAACGTGATAACCCAAAAGCCGGCATAAAGAATAATTGACGGCTATCAGGGTGCCATCAAGATGCATTTGTGCCATTCCCATGCCGGCTTGTTCAAAGGTGTCGCGAAACTTTCTTTCCGACTCTCTGATCCGCCGCGTTGCCCAGCGGAAAAGCATGCAAACGATGAACGACAACGTAATAATGGCAGCTGCTGCCGTCCATTTGAGAATGCTGTCAACCCATCTGGCGCCGCGGCCAAGCGACTCTGAAAAACCATCTTGTAAAGGGCGAATTTCTATGACGAGTCTGTTTAATGTTTGGCGCAGGGCCTGCATGGACTGGTCGGTGACTCGCCCGGTTTTGAATTTCGCTTCCATTTCGTCAGCGATGGCTTGAAGTTGCAGAATATAAGCGTCAGATTTCCGCCAATAAGCGACTGATTCGCGAAGATAGGGGGCTTCTCGCAGGTTCAGGAAAAGCCACACCATTTTTTCGGCATCGTCAGGGTGGTTTCGGGCATCAATAAATTCACGGATGGCGGTTTCACGATCTGGTGGCTGTTGCTCCATTGCCTGCCGTGCCCGTAGATCGGCAAGCGGCACTTCCAGCATTTCACGCGCTTGTGACAGTTCAGCGGGATCGCCGGTACTGGCATATCTGTCTAGTCGATAAATAGCTTCTTTTTGCGCTTTTGACCAGAAACCTTCGCCGATGACATAGGCGCGCACGGCCGATTGCATTTCCAGTGCCAGCACTGTGAGTCCAATACCCAACACGGCAATTAATATCACCGACAGATAGACACCAATAGCAAGATTCCAGAACTTGCCCGTGCTGGTATTGGTTTGATGGGTTAAGTAAGGCCGTGGATCGAGCTTTGCCATTTGGTGACGGAGGCTTATCAATCGCATTCGCATTCCTTTCGAATACAGTTATTGGCACTAAATAAGAGCAAGCTTGAGAGTGTGAACATATCGCATCTAAGAGCAACAAGCAAAGTGCTTGACTGCTACAGAAAGTAACGACGCAACGGCATAACTGATTATCAGCATTTTAATTAAGTATGGCTAAATTCGTGTTTTAATTAAGTGCGAAACGCAGCTTATCCAAATCAAAAGGAATCGATTATGTCGACACCGATATTTGTAGGTCAGGCCGATGAGCCGGTGTATTTATTATCGAATATGGCCAATCGACATGGGCTGGTGGCCGGGGCGACCGGTACCGGTAAAACGGTGACGTTGCAGGGATTGGCTGAAGGGTTCAGTGATATTGGTGTGCCGGTGTTTGCGGCGGATATCAAAGGTGATTTATCGGGTATCAGCCAGCCGGGTAAAACCCATCCGAAAATTACTGAGCGCGTCGAATTCATGCAGCTTGATGATTTTCAGTTCACCGGTTACCCCACCATTTGCTGGGATGTGTTTGGCGAGCAGGGCCATCCGGTGCGCACGACCATTTCCGATATGGGACCGTTGCTGCTGTCGCGATTGATGCAACTGAATGATACCCAGCAAGGTGTCTTGACACTGGTGTTTCGGGTGGCCGATGACAATGGCTGGCTGGTACTGGATCTCAAAGATCTGCGCGCTATGCTGCAATATGTCGCCGAAAATGCCGCCGAATTTCAGACCTTGTATGGCAATATTTCGGCGGCCAGTGTTGGCGCTATTCAGCGACGTTTGCTGGTTTTGGAAGAGCAGGGGGCCGATAAGTTGTTCGCCGAGCCGGTGCTGAATCTTGATGATTTAATGCAGACCGATGCAAACGGTCGCGGCATAATCAATTTATTGTCTGCCGATAAGCTGATGAATTCGCCGCAGCTTTACAGCACGTTTTTACTGTGGCTGCTGGCGGAATTATTTGAGCAATTACCTGAAGTCGGCGATCCTGACAAACCCAAACTGGTGCTGTTTTTTGATGAAGCGCATCTGATTTTTGATGATGCACCAAAAGCGCTGCTTGATAAAATTGAGCAGGTGGTGAGACTGATCCGTTCCAAAGGCGTCGGTGTGTTTTTCGTCACACAAAATCCGACGGATATTCCCGACAGCGTTTTGGGCCAGTTGGGTAATCGTATTCAACATGCGCTGCGGGCTTATACCGCCAAAGATCAAAAAGCCATCAAGGCCGCTGCTGATACCTTTTTTGCCAATCCGTCGTTTTCGTCGGTTGAGGTATTAACGCAATTGGGTGTTGGTGAAGGGCTGGTGTCGATGCTGGATGAAAAAGGCCGGCCGCAGATGGTGCAACGCACACTGATTAAACCACCAAAAAGCCAGATTGGACCTATCACCGATAATCAGCGCCAGCAGCTATTGCAAACCTCACTGGTAGCGGGTGTTTACGATAAGGTTTTGGATCGTGAATCAGCGCATGAAATCCTCGCTGAGCGCGCCGAAAAAATGCAGCAAAAAGCGCTGGAACAACAATCTGAAGCGATGAAAGAAACCGTCAAACGCACGCCATCCAGAACCCGTGAATCACCCTTTGAGGCATTTGCCAAAAGCACCATGCGCTCACTTGGCAGTCAGATCGGCCGGCGGCTGGTGCGCGGTATTCTCGGCTCGCTAATGGGCGGCAAATAATCAGTAATCTTTCGCGCCGGTAGTTGAGTTGATATTGCGGTAATCGGGCATCAGCGGATCATCTTCGCCGGCTTGTTCATTGGCTTCGGGTCCGTCTAACAAGGCTCCGGCACGTTCTGGCAGTTTTTTATCCATGCCCAGTTCACCGAGTTGATCGTAGCCTGCAGACAAGTGATCAAACAGGTCTTTGTAAGAGCCCGCCATATTGACGAACAGACTGGCGGTTTTATCAAAATGCGCATGGACTTTGTCATGATAGGCGTCGATTTCCGCCTGTTTTTCCAGCATTTGTTGTTCATGCTCGGCGGTGAGCTGGCGGATGGCTTGCTGATTATCAACATTCATGCGCCGGCCAATCATAAAACCCACCACGGCAGCGATAATCACAGCAACAATCAACAGGGCGATAATTTCAATTGTAGTCATGAGATTTCC
>CAMPHB010000018.1 GCA_946885755.1 uncultured Methylophaga sp.
ATCCGGAAGATGATGATGCGCTGCTGGAAATCTTGTGGCTGAAGCAGCGCTCACCGGAAAAAGGCCTGATCCTGATAGCCGCTGATTTTAATCAGCTGCAAGATTATATTGAGCCGTTGCCGGCTGAGATCTTAGGCAAATTATTGCAATCGTGGCCCGGCCCCAATACCTGGCTGGTACCGGTTAAACCCGATGTCAGTCCACTGTTAACAGGTGGCCGGAAAACGCTGGCAGTCAGGGTCACTGATCATCCGGTGGCAGCTGAATTATGCCGACAGTTTGGCGGCCCACTGGTGTCTACCAGCGCCAATCTGAGCGGTTTACCCGCCGCCAAATCGGCTTATCAGGTGCGTTGGCAATTACCGGAAATTGATTATCTGATGACCGGTAACGTTGGTGGCAAAAAACAACCGAGCACGATTCGTGACGCATTCAGCGATGAGGTATTACGATGAGTCAGCCCGATATCAATGCCGTTCGTGAGTATTTACTTCTTTTGCAAGATAGTATTTGCAAAGGCCTTGAATCAGCCGATGGTGTTGGTAAGTTTGTTGAAGACAGCTGGCAGCGAGAAGCCGGTGGTGGTGGCCGGACACGGCTGATGTCCGACGGGGCGGTATTTGAGCAAGGCGGTGTAAATTTTTCAGAAGTATTTGGTGACAATCTGCCAGCTTCGGCAACAGCGGCGCGGCCCGAACTGGCTGGCCGGCGTTTCACCGCGCTGGGGGTGTCGCTGGTGATGCATCCACACAGTCCTTATGTGCCGACTTCTCATGCCAATGTGCGGTTTTTTATTGCCGAAAAAGATGGCGAAGCACCAATCTGGTGGTTTGGCGGTGGTTATGATTTAACGCCTTATTATGGTTTCGCAGACGATGCCAGACATTGGCATCAAACAGCGTTTAACGCCTGTCAGCCATTTGGCGATGATGTCTATCCGCAATACAAAAAGTGGTGTGATGAGTATTTTTATCTGAAACACCGCAATGAAGCGCGGGGCGTTGGCGGTCTGTTTTTTGATGATCTCAATGAGTGGGGATTTGATAAGAGTTTTGCCTTTATGCAGGCCGTTGGCAGCAGTTATCTCGACGCTTATCTGCCGATCGTCCAGAAGCGGATCAGTATGGAATATGGCGAACGCGAGCGTGATTTTCAGCTGTATCGGCGTGGCCGTTATGTCGAATTTAATCTGGTTTATGACCGCGGCACGTTGTTTGGTCTGCAATCCGGTGGCCGTACCGAGTCAATCCTGATGTCGCTGCCGCCGCTGGTCAAATGGCGTTATAACTGGCAGCCCGAAGCTGGTAGTGCCGAAGCCAAACTCTACAGTGACTTTTTGCCGCCAAGAGACTGGTTAAAGTAAGCGATTACTCTTCTTTTGATAAAAGTGCCAGCTGATCTGCCTGATATTCGTTAATTAATGGCTCAATCACTTCATCGAGTGCGCCGGCGGTGATTTCATTGAGTTTGTACAGGGTCAGATTGATGCGGTGATCGGTGATCCGACCCTGTGGATAGTTATAGGTACGGATGCGTTCACTGCGGTCGCCGCTGCCCACCAGCAGACGGCGGGTTTCGGCCTGCTCAGATTGTTGTTTTTCCAGTTGTTCGGCCATGATCCGCGATTGCAGCACTGACATCGCTTTGGCGCGGTTTTTATGCTGTGAACGCTCTTCCTGACATTCAACGACAATGCCGGTCGGAATATGGGTGATGCGGATCGCTGAATCGGTGGTGTTAACGTGCTGACCACCGGCCCCGGACGATCGAAAGGTATCAACTTTTAAATCAGCTGGGTTGATGTCGATTTCATCGATTTCATCGACTTCCGGCAAAATTGCCACGGTGCAGGCTGAGGTGTGGATCCGGCCCTGTGATTCGGTTTCCGGAACCCGTTGTACCCGGTGGGCGCCGGACTCGAATTTCAGCCGTGAATAGGCGCCATCACCGACGATACGGGCGATGATCTCTTTAAAACCGCCGTGTTCGCCTTCGGCTTTGTTCAAAATCTCAATTTGCCAGCGGCGACGTTCGGCGTAGCGGCTGTACATGCGGAATAAGTCACCGGAAAAAATCGCCGCTTCATCACCGCCGGTGCCAGCTCGGATCTCTAAATAAATATTGCGGTTGTCGTTGGGGTCTTTAGGCAGCAGCAGTTTTTGTAAATCCAGTTCCAGCGTTTCCAGCTTGGCCTCAGCGGCCTGCATTTCTTCGCGGGCCATTTGCCGTAATTCCGGATCATTTTCGGCCAGCATCAGTTCGGCATCATCGATATCGCTGAGCGTTTTCAAATAGGTGGCGAAATTTTTCACTACCGGTTCTAATTGCGCGTATTCCTGTGACAACGAGCGGAATTTCTTTTGATCAGCCATCACCGAAGGCTCTGCCAGCAGGCCGCTGATTTCTTCGTGGCGCTCAGTCAGCGCTTCCAGTTTATGACGGATCGAGTCTTTCAAGTGTTAATCCTTAATGTTAAACAGTTGCCGGGCCGCATCCAGCAGCGGGTTTCCCTCGTCATTCTGAAACGCGGATAACCGCAGCTGGCGGCTCGGCTCATGCAAAATTTTGTTGGACAGGCTGCGCACCAGTTCGGTCATCGCCTGTTCCGGTGGCACGCCCTGTTCAATTTGCCGCAGTGCTTTTTCGAGCACAATTTGACTGTGTTGCTGGGCTTCATCACGAATAGCACGGATCACCGGCACCGCATCCTGACTGCGCATCCAGCCGGCAAAATGGTGCACCTGCGCGTCGATAATTTCTTCGGCCTGTTTGGCGGCGTCACGACGTGATTGCAGATTTTCGGCGATGATATCGTGCAAGTCATCGACGCAGTACAGATAAATATCATCGAGCTGGCCGACTTCCGGCTCAATATCGCGCGGTACGGCAATATCGACCATAAAAATCGGCCGGCGTTTGCGTTGTTTCAGGGCGCTTTCCACCATGCCTTTGCCAAGGATCGGCAACTGGCTGGCGGTGGAGCTGATGACAATATCGGCTTCAGCCAGATGTGCCGGCATTTCACTTAAACTTATGGCATAACCATTAACCGGTTTGGCAATCGCATGCGCTCGTTCGACGGTGCGGTTGGCAATAATGATCCGGTTGATGCCGTTGTCGTGCAGATGCCTGGCCACCAGTTCGATGGTTTCGCCGGCACCAATTAATAAAGCGGTGGCTTGTTTGAGATTGCTGAAAATCTGTTTTGATAAGCTGACCGCGGCAAACGCCACCGACACCGGGCTGTTGCCAATGGCGGTGTCGGTTCGCACTTGTTTGGCGACGGCAAAAGCATGTTGAAATAAGCGGCCCAATGATTTACCCAGCGTCTGGGCATTGATCGCCTGCGAATACGCGGATTTCAGCTGACCAAGAATCTGCGGTTCACCAAGCACCATCGAATCCAGGCCGCAGGCGACCCGATACAAATGCCGCACGGCGTCGGTATCCTGATACTGATAACTGAAAGGCAGCACATCGTTAACTTGATCACGGCGCAACTGCTGCAACCATAGCAAAATGCCATTGTCATAGTCCTCGTCAACATGGCAATACAATTCGGTGCGGTTGCAGGTGCAAATGATAACGGCTTCAACAATATCAGGCTGTGCTACCAGCGATGTCAGCGCCGCTGACAAGGCTTCGCTATCAAAGCTGAACTGCTCGCGGACAGCGACCGGGGCTGTGGTATGGTTGATGCCGAAACAGACAAGATGCATAAGATAAGCGTCGCGTTAAATGCTGGTAAACTCTACAGCCAAAAATCCGGATTGTCGGGTGTTTAATGTGTGATAAACCAAATTTGCCATTCTATCAAACTCAATCGCGCAGGTCGTTTTAATATGGATTTATTGCAACAGTTTTGGTTCGGTGCCGGACAAATCATTCGCGGTGCCGCATGGTTCAGTCTGCCGGTGTTTTTGCTGGCCTGTACCGCCACACCCGCCCAGCAGGCCAAATCTGAGGCCGAGCCTGAGCCGGTGATTATCGAACCTGCCGAAAAAACCTATCTGCCGTTGACGTCGGAACTGGTCTATTACGTGCTGACAGCGGAAATCGCCGGCCAGCGTGGCCAGATAGGTATCGCCAGCGACTTGTATCAGCAGGCAGCGGAAACAGTGGATTCGCCGGCATTGGCGGAACGTGCCGCCCGTGTCGCGACTTTTTCCCGGGACAAAAATCGTATTAATAAAGCACTGGATCGCTGGAAAACCGTTGATCCTAATGATGCCGATGTGCTGGTGATGCAAGTGCCATTTTTGTTGGATAACAAACAGTTCAACGAAGCTCTTGATACGATGGATAAGGCCATCGCCCTGTCGCCGGAAAAATCACCGGTCTATCTCGCCAGCTTTTCAGAACATTTAAGTGACATGGTTGACGGTGCCACCGCGTTACCCATGATGCGCCGTTTACAAAGCTATCGCGACAATGATCCGGAGACCCGTTTCGCCTATGCGCGGCTGGCGGCATATTACAAAGAGTACGAGTTGGCGTTGACTGAAGTGAATGCGCTGCTTGAGAAAAAGCCACAGCATGAACCATTCCTGACGCTCAAATCTGAAATCCTGCAGCGTGGAGGTGATTCCGAAAAAGCGCTGAAACTGATTGCCAAAGCTGCCGAGAAAGAAGGGGCCAGTGAGGAGTTGCGGTTTTCCTACGGCAAATTACTTGGTGAGGCGGGTGAAACGGCCAAAGCTAAAGCGGTATTTGAAGAGCTGAATCTGGAAAATCCGGATAACAAGGAAGTAATGTTTGCACTGGGTTTGCTGGCACTGGAAGAAAAAGACGGCCAGACCGCAAAAAGTTATTTCACTGAATTACTGCGTCAGGGCGATCCGGCGCAGCAGGCCGGTTACTTTATGGGCCTTGCCGAAGAAATGAATGGTAATACCGATGCGGCGCTGGTCTGGTTTGCCTCGGTGCCGGCGGACAGCCAGCGGTTTGATGCTGCACAGGGCCGGTATATCAGCCTATTGGCCGAACAGGGCGATATTGATAAAGCGCGCCGGCACTTGGAATTGATGCGTCAGCAACGCCCCGCTCAGGCTCGGGAGTTTTATATCTTTGAGGCCGCATTTTTGCAGGAACAGAACATGCAAAAAGCCGCCATGGAATTATACGGCGAGGCCTTAAAACGCTATCCCGATGATTTTGAGTTGCTTTACAGCAGGGCGATGCTGGCAGAATCTGTGGGTGATTTGACCCAGCTTGAAGCGGATCTCCGTAAGATCCTCGAAATAGATCCTGACAACACGCAGGCATTGAATGCACTGGGTTATACCCTTACGGATCGCACCGATCGGCATCAGGAAGCTTTACTGCTGATTGAACGGGCGCTGGAGCTGAAACCCGGTGATCCGTTTTATCTTGATAGTTTAGGCTGGGTTTATTACCGGCTGGGTAATTTAGAATTGGCAGAAAAGTATTTGCGTCAGGCGATCGCTGTGCAAGCCGATGTCGAATTTAGTGCGCATTTGGGTGAAGTGTTGTGGCAGCAAGGCCAAAAAGCCGAAGCAAGACGGGTTTGGGAAAAAGCGCAGCAGCAGGATCCTGATAACAAAGTGTTAAACGAAACTCTGAAACGATTTGAACAATGAGATTTTTGTTAATAAGCAGCCTGTTGCTGCTGACCACTGCTTGCACACCGTTTTGGCAAACCAAGCCGGCTACCCCTGCCGAAACACTCTGGCAGCAACGGCAAATCCAACTACAACAGTTGGATCAATGGTCATTTCGTGGCCGGACACTGATTCAACAGGACAGAGAAGGCTGGAATGCCGGTGTCAGCTGGCGGCAACAGGATGACACTTTCAAAATCCGCCTGACCGGGCCGTTTGCCCAGGGCGCGGTGGAGTTGGCCGGTGATAGCCAACAAGTGACCATGATTACTTCAGATGGCGAGCAATATAGTGCTGAAACACCTGAGCAACTGCTCGAAGAAGTGCTTGGCTGGCGCCTGCCAGTCAGTGCCTTACGTGACTGGGTACGTGGTCTGCCGTTTAGTGGTGAGGCGGTCGATTTTCAGGAAATTGATGATGACGGCCGTTTGCTGGCGCTGCATCAGGCTGGCTGGCAAGTGGAATTTATGCGGTATGTGCCGTTTGCCGGACAGCAGATCCCCGACAAGGTCTTTATCAAACGTGATGATTTAAGTGTGCGGCTGGTGGTCTCCAGCTGGCAGCAGCTTTGACGCAGTTCCTCTGGCCGGCACCGGCTAAGCTCAATTTGTTTTTGCATATCACCGGCCAGCGCGCTGATGGTTACCATTTGCTGCAAACCGCGTTTCAGTTTATCAATTATGGTGACAGCTTAACCATCAGCGTGACGGAGACGCCTGACATTACGCTGACACCGTCACTGCAAGGTGTTGCTGATGACGATAACCTGATTGTCCGCGCCGCGAAATTATTACAACAAGCTACCAGTACCCGGCAGGGCGCCGATATTCAGATCGATAAAAGACTGCCGATGGGCGGTGGCCTGGGCGGCGGCAGCAGTAATGCCGCCACCACTTTGGTTGCACTGAATGCACAGTGGCAATGTGGTTTGTCTGCAGAAGTATTAGCAGACTTAGGTCTGCAACTCGGCGCAGATGTACCAGTATTTGTGCGCGGTCATGCTGCCTGGGCGGAAGGGGTGGGTGAGCAATTAACGCCAATAACGCCGCCGGAGCCTTGGTATTTAGTAGTGATTCCTGACTGTCAGGTGTCGACCCGGGAAATATTTTCGGCAACGGAATTGACACGCGACTGCGAACCCATCAAAATATCGGGCTTCCTTTCGGGGGAAGGCAGCAATGTCTGCGAAGCAGTGGTCAAGCGGCGTTATCCGGCAGTTGCCGAAGCACTTGACTGGCTGGCACAACACGCCAGCCCGAAAATGACCGGCACAGGTGCCTGCGTTTTTGCCAGCTTCGAGTCGGCTGCCAGGGCACAGCAAATTTGGCAACAACTGCCGGCAACATGGCAGGGGTTTGTCGCCAAAGGGTGTAACCAGTCACCGTTGCTTGCCGCGATCGATAACTACGCCAACGGTGGTTAACGATTCAGAGAATGAGTTTGAAACAGTTGGGGTATAGCCAAGCGGTAAGGCAGCGGGTTTTGATCCCGCCATCCCTGGTTCGAATCCAGGTACCCCAGCCACTCTTTTGATTTTTTTGATTGAACTCGGCAGCTCAACTTGTGACTCAAAACCGAATCCTCCAGTTACAGCAGCGTACCGCCGATGACAACATGATGGTGTTCACCGGCAATGCAAACCGTAAGCTGGCTGAAAGCATCGCTAATTTCCTCAATATTTCGCTTGGCAAAGCCACCGTCGAAAAATTCAGTGACGGCGAGATCATGGTCGAGATCCTCGACAATGTCCGCGGTAAAGACGTGTTTATTGTGCAGCCGACCTGCCGGCCGACCAATGATAATCTGATGGAATTAATGGTCATGACCGACGCGATTCGTCGCGCGTCTGCCAAACGAATCACCCTGGTGGTGCCGTATTTCGGTTATTCCCGTCAGGACCGCCGGCCGCGTTCGGCGCGGGTTGCGATTACCGCCAAAGTGGTCGCCAATATGCTGACCGGTGTTGGTGCCGACCGGGTGCTGACGGTTGATTTACATGCCGATCAGATCCAGGGCTTTTTTGATTGTCCGGTAGATAATGTCTATGCCTCACCGGTATTACTCGGTGATATCTGGAAGCACAAATACGACGATTTAGTGGTTGTGTCGCCGGATGTCGGTGGTGTGGTACGGGCCCGTGCGTTGGCCAAACATCTTGATGTGGAATTGGCGATTATCGATAAACGCCGGCCGCGTGCCAATGTCGCCAAGGTAATGAATATTATCGGTGAAGTTGAAAACCGCACCTGCGTCATGGTCGATGACATGGTCGATACCGCCGGTACTTTATGTGCTGCCGCAGCGGCCTTAAAAGAACATGGTGCCAATAAAGTGGTGGCCTATTGTACCCATCCCGTTCTATCGGGTATGGCGGTCGCCAATATCAGCAAATCACTGCTTGATGAAGTGGTGGTGACTGATACCATTCCGCTGCAGGCAGATGCCGAGGCCAGTGCCAAAATTCGCGTGTTGAGCATTGCCGAAATGCTCGCCGAAGCGATGTACCGAATTAGTAACGAAGAGTCTGTCAGCTCTTTGTATATGGATTAACCCAATTGGGTTGAATGTGCCGAACCTGGTCGCGGGGGAGGCGAATGCCACGTTAAGTGGCTTGGTAACGGACCGCGGTCCGTTTTTTAGTCTTGGAGAAAGAGATGGAAAATTTATTTGAAGTACAAGCCGAAGCGCGTACTGACGAGGGGAAAGGTGCGAGCCGCCGCCTGCGTCGTGCGGGCAAAGTACCGGCTGTCGTGTATGGTACCGAGAAAAAACCGGTATCAATTTCAGTGGACCACAACCAGTTTATCCGCCATCTGGCTGAAGAAGCGTTTTATGCGCACATTCTGACGCTGGTCATTGATGGTAAGAAAAACCAGGTGGTTCTGAAAGATCTGCAGCGTCACCCAGCGAATGACAACAAAATCATTCATGCTGATTTCCTGCGTATCGATGCTAAACATGAAATGACCATGACCATTCCACTGCATTTCATCAACGAAGAAAAAGCGGTTGGTGTTAAAGCCGGTGGTCAGGTAGCGCATTTGATGACCGAGGTGGAAATCACCTGTCTGCCAAAAGATCTGCCTGAGTTTATCGAAGTTGATATCGCCAAACTGGGCATGGATGAATATATTCATTTGTCAGAACTGGTATTGCCAAAAGGTGTCAGCCTGACGGCACTGAGCCATGGTCAGGATGAGCACCTCGAAGAAGGCGAACGCTCTTCTTACGATCAGGCTGTGGTCAGCATTCATGAGCCACGTGTCACACAGATCGAAGAAGACGAAGTGGAAGACACTGAAGCCGAAGAAGCTGAAGAAAAACCAAAAGCCAAAAAAGACGAAGACGAATCAGAAGATTAATCTGCGTCACCGGGAGCTGTTATGGACAACTGGATCATTGCCGGTCTGGGTAATCCCGGCTCCCAATATCAACACACCCGGCATAATGTCGGGTTCTGGTTGCTGGACCAGTTGGCCGCTGATTTCGGCGTATCGTTTAAAACCGATAGCCGCTTTCAGGGTGAGCTGGTTCAGCACACCACATCAGAAGCCAAAATCTGGCTGCTCAAACCACTAACCTTTATGAACCGCAGCGGCCAATCGGTCGCAGCATTGGCCAATTTCTATAAAATTCCGCCTGAAAACCTGCTGGTGATCCATGATGAACTGGATTTGCCACCCGGTACTATCCGTCTGAAAAAAGGCGGCGGCCATGGCGGGCATAACGGCCTGCGCGATATCATTGCGCAAAATGGTGGTCAAAAAGATTTTCTGCGTTGCCGGATCGGCATCGGCCATCCCGGTAACAGCAAACAAGTGTCTGATTATGTACTGAGTAAACCCTCAGCTGATGATCACCAGCAAATTCTGCACAGTATCGACGATGCGCTGCGGGCGCTGCCGGATGTGCTTAATAACAAACTCGACAAAGCCATGAACTGGCTGCATTCACAATAGGATTTTTCATGGGATTTAAATGCGGCATCGTTGGTTTGCCCAATGTCGGTAAATCGACCTTATTTAACGCGCTGACCCAGGCCGGGATCGATGCGCAGAACTATCCGTTTTGCACCATTGAACCCAATGTCGGCATTGTGCCGGTGCCGGATCCGCGACTGGATAAACTGGAGGATATCGTCAAACCACAAAAGATCCTGCCGACTACCATGGAATTTGTGGATATCGCCGGTTTAGTGGCCGGTGCCTCCAAAGGTGAGGGGCTGGGCAATAAATTTCTGGCCAATATCCGCGAAACCGATGCCATTGCCCATGTGGTGCGCTGTTTTGAAGATGAAAACGTCGTGCATGTTGCCGGCAAAATAGCGCCGATTGATGATATCGAAGTCATCAATACCGAATTGGCACTGGCGGATTTGGAATCGGTTGAAAAAGCTATTCTGAAAACCGGCAAAGATGCCAAAGGCGGCGATAAAACCGCCAAAGCCCGGTTAACGTTGCTGGAACAAATGCGCGAACATTTAGACAGTGGTCAGCCAGTGCGGGCGATGAATCTGGATGCCGATCAGCTGGATTTAATGACCGGCCTGCATTTGCTGACCATCAAACCCACTATGTATATCGCCAATGTTGCCGAAGACGGCTTTGATAATAATCCGGCACTGGATGCGGTAAAAGCCCTGGCTGAAAAAGAAAACGCCATTGTGGTGGCGATTTGTGCCGCCATTGAAGCTGAAATTGCCGATCTGGCCGATGAAGACAAAACTGAATTTCTGGCCGAGCTGGGTCAGGATGAACCGGGCCTCAACCGCGTGATTCGCAGCGGTTATCAGTTACTGGGTTTACAAACTTACTTCACAGCAGGTGTTAAAGAAGTCCGTGCCTGGACGGTAGAAGTCGGCGCCACCGCACCGGAAGGCGCTGGCGTTATTCATACCGATTTTCAGAAAGGTTTTATCCGCGCCGAAGTCATCAGTTATGACGACTTTGTGCAGTTTAACGGTGAGCAAGGTGCCAAAGATGCTGGCAAATGGCGTTTAGAAGGCAAGGAATACATTATTAAAGACGGTGATGTGATGCATTTCCGGTTTAACGTGTAAAGCATTTGCCAGACGGACCGTCAGCTTGCAAACTATCAGAGTATTTTTTTGGATAAAAATCTGATGTTTAAATGTTTTTTACCCGTTCTGCTGTTGTTTGCCGGCCTGCCGGTGGTGCAGGCGCAATCGGCTTTAGATGATTGTATGCTGACGCAAATGGGCATTGCCGATGACACCATGACTATTGGTGAAGTCCGGCAGTTATGCCGGGCGCAACTGGTACTCGACATTGAAGAGCAGGCAGCTGAACAGGCCGAGGCCCCGGACGAAGCAAACGATACCCCGGTTGCTTCGGGGATTAAAAACGATGTTGATGTCACCATCGAAGATGACACCATTGCCACCGAAGACGGCTCAGCATTGACCCGCCGGGTGCTGCTGGAAAAAACCCAGGCACGCAATCCATTTGCGCTGATGCCCCACAAGCCTAACTACATTATCTTTGCCAACAATATGTCCAAGGCCAATGAAGATCCGTTTCAGCGTGACGATCCGGGTCGGGATTACAACTTTCAGCCCTGGGAAACCAAATTCCAAATCAGCTTAAAAACGCCGCTGGTACGCGGCATGTTCAATAACCGCGCTGACTTGTTTGTTGCCTATACCAATCGTTCGTTCTGGCAGCAATTTAATAAAGAAGGCTCGGAGCCGTTCCGAGATTCCAATCATGAACCGGAAGCCTGGCTGTCGTTTGGCAATGATTTTGAACTGTTTGGCTGGAAAAACTCGGTGAATCGTATTGGTATTTCGCATCAGTCCAACGGTCAGTCCGGCGAATTATCACGCAGCTGGAATCGGGTCTATGCCGATTTTATGGTGGAGCGCGGTGACTGGTATTTGTCATTTAAACCCTGGCTGCGGATTCAGGAAAGCGCCGATAACGACGATAATCCGGATATCGAAGACTATATGGGTAACTTTGAACTGGGCGCGGTGTATAAACTCGACGATCACAGCTTTGAAGCGATTGTCCGCAACAACCTCGATTTCGGCGAAAACTACGGCGCCATCCAGCTGGGCTGGAGTTTCCCGCTGACAGACCGGCTGCGTGGTTATGTGCAATGGTTTAATGGTTATGGCGAGAGCCTGATTGATTATGATGCCCATACCAATAGCATTGGCTTTGGTATTCAGCTCAGCGACTGGCTGTAAGCGGTTTTAAATGGTTGATATTTAACCGCCGGCAACGTAAAATGCTCGGCTTCGTGGCTACATAGCTCAGTTGGTTAGAGCACATCACTCATAATGATGGGGTCCCTAGTTCGAATCTAGGTGTAGCCACCA
>CAMPHB010000019.1 GCA_946885755.1 uncultured Methylophaga sp.
TGTGATGAAAAACTTTAATATAGCGAAGGCCAGTGGTCAGCCTTGTTCAGTCTTTGTGGTGTCAAAATCGGCATCACTATTTGTGAAGATATCTGGTTTACCGGCCCGGCAGCGCAGGCTAGAGATGCCGGCGCTGAACTGTTATTAAACCTGAATGCATCGCCGTTTCAGCAAGGCAAATCAGCCCTGCGTTTTGATACGGTTCGGCAGCGGGCACTCGAAAATCAGCTGGCGGTTGTGTATGTCAATCAGCTTGGTGGTCAGGATGAGCTGGTGTTTGATGGTGGCTCTTTTGCCGTAGATGCGCATGGCGAATTACAAATGCAGGCTGCCGTTTTTACCGATGAAGCCGCGCTGGTCACTATCGAAAAAACGGATAACGGCAATATTCAGTTAACCGGCCTGGTCAAAGAACATTTACCACCGCTGGCCAGTGTTTATCAGGCGCTGGTGCTGGGGCTGCGTGATTATGTCGAAAAAAACCGGTTTCCAGGTGTCGTTTTGGGTTTATCTGGGGGGATTGATTCGGCTTTAACGCTGGCGCTGGCGGTCGATGCACTGGGCGCGGAGCGCGTACAGGCGGTGATGATGCCATCGCGTTACACGGCGCAAATCAGCCTTGATGATGCAGCAGAAATGGCCCAAAGACTTAGCGTGGCATACTCAGTATTGTCGATCGAGCCGGTATTTGACAGCTTTTTGCAAGCGCTCAGTGAACCTTTCGCCGGCAAAGCCGCTGATACCACCGAAGAAAATATTCAGGCACGCTGCCGTGGCGTATTACTGATGGCAATTTCTAATAAAACCGGCGCCATGGTGCTGTCGACCGGGAATAAAAGCGAAATGGCGGTGGGGTATTCGACCTTGTACGGTGATATGGCGGGTGGCTTTTCACCGCTGAAAGATGTTTATAAAACGCTGGTTTTTGCGCTGGCGAAATATCGAAATCAATTATCGCCAGTGATCCCTAAGCGGATCATCAGCCGGCCACCCTCAGCCGAGTTGGCCGCCGATCAGCGTGATGAAGATTCATTACCGCCTTATCCTTTGCTGGATCAAATTCTTGAACGTTATGTTGCCGATGATGGCTGCTTTGAGGATTTGGTTGCCGAGGGGTTTGCCGCCGAGACAGTTGCACAGGTGATCAAAATGGTGGATCGTAATGAATATAAACGCCGTCAGGCACCGCCCGGTATTCGTATTACCAGCCGGGCATTTGGCAGAGATCGCCGTTACCCGATAACATCTGGCTATACCGTGACATCAACCATAGAGTAGGGATTCATCATGAAAAAAATTGAAGCGATAATCAAACCTTTCAAACTAGATGATGTACGTGAAGCATTGTCTGAAATCGGCGTAACCGGCATGACGGTGACTGAAGTTAAAGGTTTTGGCCGGCAAAAAGGCCATACCGAGCTGTATCGCGGTGCGGAATACGTGGTTGATTTTTTGCCTAAAGTGAAAATGGAAATTGTGCTGGCCGATGATCAGGTTGACGGCTGTATTGAGGCGATTACCAAAGCAGCGCATACCGGCCGTATTGGCGATGGTAAGATTTTTGTTATGCCACTTGAACAGGCGATTCGGATTCGGACCGGCGAAGACGGCGAAGCGGCAATTTAACTCAGATAAGCACAAAACCAGCTGCCGGTATGGCAGCTGGTTAATGTTATTCCTTCAACTCTGCACGACGTACATCAGCAACACCAGGATGTGCCGGATAGTTTAATTCCAGTACCCGCAGCGCATCTTCCGATAAATCATTCATTTCCATGATTTTGTAGGCTTTAGCCATAATGACCAACGCCTCTGGCATGGCCGGTGTACGTGGATAATTTTCAATAACATAACGCGCACGGTTTGCAGCTGCAAGATATGAAGTCCGCCGCATGTAGTAATTGGCAACGTTAACTTCATGCTGGGCTAAACGGTTACGTAAATAAACAATCCGCTGCGCCGCATCTTCGGCGTATTTACTTTGCGGATAACGTTTAATCAGGGTATTAAAATCCTGTAACGCATCCTCAGCTGAAGCGGGATCACGCTGTGATTCATCGCGCGGTATGTATTTTTCCAAAAGGCCAATGTCTTTGTTGAAGCTGACCAAGCCGCGCAGATAAAGCGCGTAATCCATATTTTCATTGAGTGGGTAGACGCGCATGAAACGGTCCAGAATGGCAATTGCGGTTTCCGGTTCATCATTCTTGTAGTGTGCATATGCAGATTCCAGCAATGCCTGCTGCGCATATTCACCAAACGGAAAACGGGCTTCAAGCTGCTCGTAATACTGTATTGCAGTGACGTAATCAGCGACATTCAGTGCCGCTTTAGCCTCGGCATAAATCCGCTCAACGCCCCAGCTTTCTTCAGCTTTGACTGATTCTTTTTCGCCAAAAAAGGAACAAGCGCTCAGTAAGAGCATCAAAATCAAGGGCAGGGATAATTTTTTCATGGGCCTAGAATACGCTAGCGGTTCGTTATCGGTAAAGCCGGATTGTAGTCTTTTTAATAGCTTAAAGCATCTTAAAATCGGTAACTTATTGAAATAAAACCTAGTACAATGATGCGCAGTTTTTTGACCCCTCAAACAGGAACTTAAATGATCAAACGTGTTATTGCCGTGCTGGTGGCCGGCGCAGTCAGTGTTTCGGCGCAGGCAGCGGTGTTCGAGCTGCCGGATGAGCATACTCAGGTTGTCGGCCATAATATCGTGGTCTATACCACTGCCAAAGACACTTTGCTGGATATTGCCCGTCAGTTTGATCTGGGCTATGGCGATATTGTTAATGCCAATCCTGATATTGATCCATGGGTGCCCGGTGATAATCAGGCGGTAATTGTACCAACCCGGTTTATTTTGCCAGCCGTGCCGCGTCAGGGCATTGTTATCAATATTCCGGAAATGCGTTTGTATTATTATCCGGCTAAACAAGCCGGACAACCACAGCAAGTGGTGACACATCCTATCGGTATCGGCCGTGAAGGCCGTGATACGCCACTGGGTAAGCTCTCTATTATTCAAAAGCGTGAAAATCCGAGCTGGACACCGCCTGAATCGGTGCGTAAAGAGCATGCAGCAGATGGTGATATTTTACCGGCCGTGGTGCCACCGGGTCCTGATAATCCACTCGGTACCCGGGCAATGCGCTTATCTAACCCGAGCTATCTTATCCACGGTACTCACCGGCCTTACGGGGTTGGTTTACGGGTCAGCAGTGGCTGTATCCGTCTGTACCCGGAAGATATTGAAAGCCTGTTCAGTAAAGTGCCGCTCAGTACGCCAGTGAATATTATTTACGAACCCTATAAGGTTGGTTTTCAGGACAATGCGTTATATCTGGAAGCGCACAAACCGTTGGATGATCTGGATAAACGTCATCCGAATAATATGACGCCGCTGGTCGAAGCCATGCTGGCAGTGACGGATAAACTACCAGAAGGCGATGCCTGGACAGATGCTGAAAATATCGTATTAGATGGTGACGGCCTGGTGCAAAAGCTTACTTCAGCAGAAGTCAAAATCGCCGAGAACGTCTGGTTTGTGCATGGTGGTACCGGACAAAAAGTGCCGCAGAAAATGCATACTGCAATTAAACAGCTGCAATTGGAAAACTGGTTCTGGCCACTGCGTGGTGGCTCGGTGGGTGAAATTGTTCTGGGACCATTTGATAGTCGCGAACAAGCTGATGAAATGGCGCGGCAGGTTTCAGAAGCTGCTGGTACGGCTGTCTGGACAACACAATTACCGGAATCTATGCTGTGATCCGCTGATAACGGGCAAAAAAAAGCCGGGACTTATCCCGGCTTTTTTGTTTTAAAAGCTTAAGCTTATTTGCTCATCGCTTTTTCAAACATACGATCGATTTTTGCACAGCATTCGTCAACTTGTGCTTGTGCATCTTCAGCTGCTTTTTGTGCATTCATCGCAGCCAGTTCTGCATCAGTAGCAGTGCGTTGGGCAGTATCAGCAGTGCTTTGCGCATTGCGAGCTGCAACCATTGCAGAATCAGCAGTTGATTGTGCTGTTTCGACTGATGATTTCAGGGCTTCCATTTCTTCTGTGTTAGCACATGCAGTCAGCATGACCAATGGCAGAACGATAGCACCCAGTTTGACTAATGATTTCATTTGATTCTCCTTAATTTTACGGTTGGGGGATTGGCATTTCCATGACTTATGGTTAAACGCAAGCCTGACAATAAGCTATCAGGAAAAAAAAGGGCTGTCTATTGGATTCAATTGATTCTGCGAAACAGTGCAAATTGTTGCTATAATGGCGCGCGCCGCAAAGTGGTGCTAAAGCCGAAGAACGGCCCAAAATGCCCATTCACACGTTATTTGCTCTGGAAAAATCTGTCTATGCACCCAATGCTGAATATTGCCGTACGCGCGGCACGTCAGGCTGGCTCGCTGATCTTGCGCTCGTTACAGCACGTTGAACACCTGCAAATTACCACCAAAGGCCTCAATGATTACGTATCAGATGTTGACCGACTGGCGGAACAGGAAATCATCGGCGTTATCAAAAAAGCCTATCCTGAACATGCCATCATGGCTGAAGAATCCGGCGATACCGGTGCAGATGACACCGTCTGGATCATTGATCCTTTAGATGGCACCACCAATTTCCTGCATGGTTTTCCACATTACTGCGTTTCTATCGCGGTGCGTATCAAAGGTCGTGTTGAGCATGCGGTTATTTTTGATCCGTTGCGTGATGAGTTATTTACCGCAACCCGCGGTGCCGGCGCTCAGTTGAATGACAGACGGCTGCGTGTCAGCAAACGTAAAGATCTCAATGGTGCGCTTATCGCCACTGGTTTTCCTTTTAAATATCCACAGCATCATGCTGCCTATCTCGCGATGTTCAGCAATGTGTTGCCTAAAGTGACGGATATGCGCCGTACTGGCAGTGCCGCACTGGATCTGGCTTATGTTGCCGCCGGCCGTGTTGATGGCTATTGGGAAATTGGTTTGGAAAATTGGGATTTAGCAGCTGGATTTTTATTGGTTGAAGAGGCTGGCGGTACCGTGACTGATTTTAGTGGCCGGGACCAGCTATTCGACAAAGGCCATGTCATCGCCGCCGGCCTGAGTTTGCATAAGCATTTACAGGCGGCCATCACGCCACATATAAGCGAACCACTTAAATAAGCGCCTGATTAATCAGGCATTCTTAACCTGTATGCCTACGCATACGCCAGATAAATGAACTTTTATGACTGAATTTTCGAAAGACATCAGCAAGCTGCGCAATATCGCCATCATTGCTCACGTTGACCACGGCAAAACCACGCTGGTAGACCAGTTGCTGCGTCAATCCGGCACCTTCAGTGAACATGAAGAGCTGCAGGAACGGGTGATGGACTCCAACGATTTGGAGCGTGAGCGGGGCATTACCATTCTCTCTAAAAACACAGCGATCCGCTGGAATGACTATCGCATCAATATCGTCGACACGCCGGGCCATGCCGATTTTGGCGGTGAGGTAGAGCGGGTTTTGTCGATGGTCGACTCGGTGTTACTGCTGGTCGATTCTGCCGAAGGCCCGATGCCGCAAACCCGTTTTGTCACGCAAAAAGCACTGGCGTTAGGTTTAAAACCGATTGTCGTTATCAACAAGATCGACAAACCCAGCGCCCGCCCGGGTTGGGTGTTGGATCAAACGTTTGATCTGTTCGCCAATCTCGATGCGACCGATGAACAGCTGGATTTTGACGTTATTTACGCCTCAGGCCTTAATGGTTTTGCCGGTCTGGATGATACAGTCCGTGACGGTGATATGACGCCGTTATTCCAACTGGTGGTTGATAAAGTCAGTCATCCGGCAGTCGATGCTGATGGTCCGTTCCGGATGCAGGTGTCATCACTGGATTACAACAGCTATGTCGGCGTTATCGGTGTCGGCCGTATCGAACGTGGCCGCGTCAGAACCAATACTCCGGTGACCGTGGTGGATCGTGAAGGCAAAAAACGTAATGGCCGGGTGATGCAGGTCATGGGGTTTATGGGCCTGAAACGTGAAGAAGTGGAAGAAGCGCAAGCAGGCGATATTATTGCCTTTACCGGCCTGGATCCGCTGAATATTTCTGATACTTTGTGTGATCCCAACGCGGTTGAAGCGTTGCCACCATTAAGTGTTGATGAGCCGACGGTAACCATGACTTTTCAGGTCAACAATTCTCCGTTTGCCGGTAAAGAAGGCAAATTTGTCACCACCCGGCAAATCAAGGAGCGTCTGGATCGGGAATTGATTCATAACGTTGCCTTACGGGTGCAGCAATTACCGGAAGATCCGGATAAATTCCGCGTATCGGGCCGGGGTGAGCTGCATTTATCGGTACTGATTGAAAATATGCGCCGCGAAGGTTTTGAAATGGGCGTGTCGCGGCCGGAAGTGATTGTCCGTGAAAAAGATGGCGTTAAAGAAGAGCCTTACGAAGCGGTCACCATTGATGTTGAAGACACCCATCAGGGCACTGTGATGGAAAAAATGGGTACCCGCGGCGGGGAGCTCAAAGACATGGCGCCGGATGGCAAAGGCCGGGTACGACTGGACTTTATGATCCCGTCGCGTGGTTTGATTGGTTTTCGTACCGAATTTTTGACGGCCACTCAGGGCACCGGCTTGATTTATAGCCGTTTTGATCACTACGCACCGGTCAAGCCAGGTAACTTCGGCAAACGTATCAATGGTGTCTTGATTGCCAATGGTGTCGGTAAAGCAGTCGCTTTCGCTATTTTTAACCTGCAGGAACGTGGCCGGATGTTTATTGGTCACGGCGATGAAGTTTACGAAGGCATGATTATCGGTATTCACTCACGTGATAACGATTTAGTGGTGAATCCGCTGAAAGGTAAACAATTAACCAATATGCGGGCATCAGGCTCCGATGAAGCGGTGACGCTGGTGCCGCCGATTCGCATGAGTCTTGAGCAGGCGCTGGAATTTATTGGCGATGATGAGTTGTTGGAAGTTACCCCTAAATCATTGCGACTGCGGAAAAAATTGTTGCTCGAGCATGAGCGTAAGAAAGCCTCACGGGGCTAGTCTGTTAGCCGTTTTGCTGTGTAAAAGGGTATGCTATTGGCATACCCTTTTTTTTGAGGATCGACATGCGCATTTTGATTTTACTGGCGATAGGATTGTTGCTGTTTTTGATCTTTCGTAATTTGCTGCGCAAAGCCCGCAGCGAGCGGCAGGCCAACCCCAGAGAGGAACACATGGTGCGTTGTCAGCACTGTGGTTTACATCTGCTGCCACAAGAGGCGGTGCGTAAAGATCAGCAATATTTCTGCAGTCAGGAACATCTTGAGGCTTTTCAGAAACAAGACTGATGTCAAATTCAGAGATCGCTGTCGCGGTTGAACAAACCGAAACCTCGTGGCGCGCACTGCGCCTGTTTTCAGGTTACCGGCTGTTTCTGGCATCGGTTTTATTTATTGTCGTTTATCTGCAGTTACCACCAGACTTTCTCGGTAAAAAATATCCTGCGCTGTACCAGCTAATTAGCCTCAGTTATTTGCTGCTGGCAGTAGTGTTGCTGGTTTTCAGCAGTCGCCAATGGGGGGTATTTGTTACCCAGTGCAGTATTCAGTTACTGATCGACGTGCTGGCGCTGGCGTTGATTATCCATACCAGTGGTGGTTTGCAAACCGGACTTGGCGCTTTACTGGTGGTAATCGTCTTGGCCGGCGGTGCATTAATACCGGGCCGGATGGCCGCTTTTATTGCGGCAATAGCGACACTGGCAGTGTTGCTGGAAGCCAGTTACGGTCAAATCAGCGGCCAGTCGATCAGTCATTTTGGTCAGGCCGGTATGCTGGGCGCGATATTTTTTATTACGGCGCTCTTGGCGCAACTGGTATCGCGCAAAATGCTGCACTCCCAAACGCTGGCAGAACAGCGGGCAGCCGAATTAAGCAAACTGGCAACACTCAATCAGCATATTATCAGCCGTATGCAGGTAGCGGTGCTGGTGGTGGATGACCTGGGCCGGGTCAGTCTGCTCAATCAGTCCGCACAGCGCTTACTGGGACTTGAAGATGTGCCGGCAAATTTCAGTTTGAAACGTTATGTACCCGAGTTGGTGAGTCAGTTACAACAGTGGCAACAGTATGCCCATGAAGCCTTCAAACCGTTTCAGGCGCGTGCCGACCTGCCGGAATTGCAAGCCCGTGCAACCCGTCTGGATTCGGGCGAAATTGTCTTGTTTATTGAAAATACCACCGAACTTGCTCAGCAAGCCCAGCAACTCAAACTGGCTTCATTGGGGCGCTTGACTGCCAGTATTGCCCACGAGATCCGTAATCCGCTGGCAGCCATCAGCCATGCCGGTGAACTGTTATCTGAACAACGCGCCGAAGATCCGGCAATAGGTAAGTTAACCGGTATTATTCAGCGCCACAGCGGCCGGATGAATGCCATTATCGAAACAATTTTGCAGATGAGCCGGCGTAAAGTGGTCGAACCACAGGTTGTCGTGCTGGCGGATTGGCTGGCAAAATTTATTGAAGAATTTGCCGAAACCAAACAGCTGGCTGCTGGCAAAATCCAGTTAACGATTCTGGCACCACTGGCGCGTGTCTGGACAGATGCTCAGCAATTACACCAGGTGTTATGGAATTTACTGGAAAATGCCTTGCAACATGCCGATATGTCGGCAGCACAGCCTTTACAGCTTAGCGTTGCGGTGCAGGCCGATGAAGTCTGGATCGATGTGCTTGATAACGGCGCCGGTGTTTCTGAGCAGGCCTTGAAACATTTATTCGAGCCGTTTTATTCTGCAAGACAAGGCGGCACCGGACTAGGCTTGTATCTGGCGCGCGAGCTTTGTCAGGCTAACGGTGCAAGGCTGAGTTATCTGGCTGAGCCGAAGTGCTGTTTTCGGATAAGTTACCCGCTACAACGACGAGACTTGATTCAATGAATCCACAAGCGCTGATTGTTGATGACGAAGCCGATATTCTGGAGCTGCTGTCGATGACGCTGGCAGCGATGGATATCGACTGCGTGACCGCTGAAAATATTGCGCAGGCCAAACAGGCACTACAACAACAATCTTTTGATCTGTGTTTTACCGATATGCGGCTGCCTGATGGCAATGGCATCGATCTGGTGAACTGGCTGCAACAAAAAAAACCGGAACTGCCGGTCGCAGTGATTACCGCTCACGGCAGTATGGATCTGGCGGTACAGGCATTAAAAGCAGGCGCCTTTGATTTTGTCTCTAAACCGGTCAAATTACGGGTACTGCGTGAACTGGTCGCCGCCGCATTAAAACTGTCACCCGCCCGGCCACAACAGCGTGAGCGGCGTTCGCGGGATAGGTTGCTCGGCGATACTGATGTCATGCGCGAATTACGTGGCAAAGTCACCAAACTGGCGCGAAGTCAGGCGCCGGTCTATATCAGTGGCGAATCGGGTACCGGCAAGGAGCTAGTGGCGCGGCTGATCCATGATCTGGGCGCGCGCGGCGATAATGCGTTTGTGCCGGTGAACTGTGGTGCGATTCCGGCGGAATTGGTTGAGAGTGAATTTTTCGGTCATAAGAAAGGCTCATTTACAGGGGCCGTCGCTGACAAACAGGGCCTATTTCAGGCAGCACACGGCGGCACATTATTTTTGGATGAGGTCGCTGATTTACCATTGATGATGCAGGTTAAGCTGCTGCGGGCGATTCAGGAAAAAACCATCCGGCCGGTCGGCAGCCATGAAGAAATTAATGTTGATGTGCGGATTTTGTCGGCAACCCATAAAGATCTGGCCGCCTGTGTCAAAAATGGCAGTTTTCGCGAAGATCTGTTTTATAGGCTTAATGTCATTGAATTAAAAGTACCGGCACTGCGCCACCGGCAAGCGGATATTCCGCTGTTGGCAGAGCATATTTTGCAGCGCGTAGCGGCCAAAAATCAGCAGAAAAAACCCAGACTGAGCAACAAGGCGCTGACCGCGTTGCAGCAATATCCGTTTCCCGGCAATGTCCGCGAACTGGAAAATACGCTGGAGCGGGCGCTGACTTGGGCTGAGGGTGAAATCATTGAACAAGATGATTTAATGTTGCCTGCCGCGGCCGTCGGCATACAGTCAAATGCAGCCGTGCACAGTACACAACAAACGGCTGATATTGCCGGTGCGCCTGAAGATTTGGAATCTCATCTGGAATCACAGGAACGGGCGATTATCCAGCAGGCGCTTGAGGCAACCCGCTGGAACCGGACGGCTGCGGCTAAAAAACTCGGTATCAGCTTCCGGGCGCTGCGTTATAAATTGAAAAAACTCGATATCGATTAAAACCGGTTTACCGCTAGTTTGTGGCCAACTGCCGGATTTCGGTGATCTCATTATTAGCCAAAAACAACGGCTGATCGGCCATAGCCAACTTTAATGACAGCTGAACTAGACTGCGCCCGTCACCTAACGGACAACTTTGCACCAGCTGACCGGCAACTTCGCCGGTGTCATTAACAATATCGCTGCCAACCGGTGGTAAATCAGCAACGGCGACTTCACCCAGAAACAGCCGGCGTTTCGCTTCGCCAAGATAATGCAGCCGGGCGACCACTTCCTGGCCCGGATAGCAACCTTTGCGGAAACTAACCCCCCCGGCCAAATCCAGATTCACTTGCTGCGGCGTAAAGCGTTCACGCGACTCAGCATAAATCATCGGATAACCTGCCTGTATCAGCGGTTGTAGCCAACAAAGGCGCGACTGCTGGCTTAAACCTGCCTGCTCAAGTTCTGCTAAAACCACTTCACTGTCTGAGGCAGAGACGATAGAAAATGCCAGCATGTTATTGATCTTTGCAGTGTAATTAACAGCGTTATTATTAGTAATCGCCAGCAGCAGATGATCGCTTAACGGGCTGATTTCAACTTTGCTGCGCAACTTAAACATGCTCAGGCGCTGCGTTAGAAAATCTGCCTGATCGGCCGGCAACAGCAATACAAAATCATCTTGTCTGCGGAGTAACCAGAATACAGCCAGCAGCCGGCCTTTGGCCTGACAGAAACCGGTTAACTGCGCCTCACCCGGTTGCGCGGCTTTAACATCATTGGTTAGCAGGTTTTGCAGAAAACTTTCTGCGTCATCACCGCTTACC
>CAMPHB010000020.1 GCA_946885755.1 uncultured Methylophaga sp.
ATCGGCCGTATTCGTGAAGATATTTCCCATGCCAATGGTTTGAATTTGTGGGTGGTTGCGGATAATGTACGAAAAGGCGCAGCATTAAATAGTGTGCAGATTGCTGAAGTTCTGGTAGAAAAATACCTATAGCCAATTGGCGGTGCATGGAAGGGCAGAGTAAATGACGCAAAAACGCATTGTCAGCTTGTCAGTTGTGGCTGCCCTCGGGCTGCTGAGTCCTTTTACGGCATGGGCTTTTGGCCTCGGGCAAATAACAGTCAATTCGGCACTGAATCAGCCGTTTGATGCAGAAATTCCGGTTACCGCCTTGCGCGCCACGGAGCGTGGCAATCTGGAAGTGCGTTTAGCATCGCCAAGTGATTTTGACAGAGCCGGGTTGGATCGCAGCTTATTACTGACACAACTACGTTTTGAAGTGGTTGAGCAGGGCGATACCGCGCGGGTGAAAATTACTTCACAAGTGCCCATCAAAGAGCCGTTTCTGGATTTTCTGGTCACAGCCTCAGCCGGTGAAGGCAGAATGCTACGTGAATACACCGTTTTGTTAGATCCGCCAGCTGAAGTTTTTCAACGGCCCGGTAAGCCAGCGGTGGCACCCTCACGACCATCAACGACTACTGCCAGTCGTACAGCTCCCAGCCGGTCAATGGCGGCTGATGAGTATCAGGTGCGCCGTGGTGACACTTTATGGAATATTGCCCAGCAAACCCGGCCTGCTGGAGATATTACTGCACAGCAAATGATGATGGCTTTGCTGGCAGCCAACCCGCAAGCTTTCCAGCGTAATAATATCAATGGCCTGAAAGCTGATGTGACTTTGCAGATTCCTGATGCGGCGACAGTACGCGAGTTATCTGCTGCGCAGGCCAGTGCCGCTGTTAACCAGCAGGCTGTGCAGTGGCAAAACCGTAATCAGCCCACCGCTGTTGCTGCGCCACCAGCTGAAACTGCAGAATCAACAGCAACCGGCGTTGCCGCACCAGCAGTAGTGTCTGATGAGGCTGTCGCCGATGCCGATGTTGCGGAGAGTACGGCGCAGTCAGAAACCACTGAAAATGCTGACGAGACAGCAACTGCCACAGTTGCTGAGGATGTTTCTCGTCTGCAATTGGTAGCCGCCTCTGATGATGGTGAAGCAGAAGCCGATCCCGCACAAATGGGCGATCCGGATGTACAAAAACTCAATGAGCAACTAACGCTGGCACAGGAAACCATCGAAGCACAAAATCAGGAAAATATTGATTTCAAATCACGCATGGACGCCATGGAAGAGCAACTGGAAACCATGCGCCGTCTGTTGTCGCTGAAAGATGAAGACATGGCGCGTTTGCAATCAATGCTTGAAAATGACGCTGTGGCCGATGCGGACGGTCAACCGCTGGCGACGGTCGGCGATGAGGAATCTATTGCACCGGCTGAGAATGATAATACAACCGATGTTGCAGCTTCTGAACCGGCATATGCCGATACTGAAAAACCGGCTGCAGCGAGTTATCTCGACACGGCAAAAGCGTTTGTCAGCAATTTTATGATGGAAATATTGCTGGGCCTTTTGCTGTTTTTCCTGCTGGTCTGGTTGGTTGTCCGGCATCGTCGCCAGGAGCAAACCTGGGATGAAGCGGTTGGCAGTTTTGCCGACGACGCCAATAAACAGGCTGATATTGACGACGCGGCCAGTAATGCCATGGTTGCGCCGGAAGTCACTGAGCTTGAAACAGCTTCAGATACACCGCAAAAAACGGTTGATGAACTGGTCGAACAGGCAGATATGTTTGTTGGTTATGCCGATTATGTGCAGGCTCGCAGCGCGCTCGATCAGGCTTATCAAATGGCACCTACTAACAAAACCGTTGCGGCGAAAATGTTATTTGTGCTGTTTAAGCAAAACAAAGCAGCGGAATTTAACAGTGTGCTGGCAGACAGCGCTATAGATGAAAACGATCCACAGTGGCCGGATGCGCGTGGCTGGGGATTGGCGCTGATGCCGAATGATCCGCGATTTAAAGCGCAACCGGAAAATCTGCAAACAGCTGCTGATGAAGTTACAGCAGAAGCAGATGACATTGCACCTGAAGCTGCAGTTACAGTGGAAGATCAAGAACCGGATAATGAGGATAAATCATCTGCAATTGAATTTGATATATCGCAGTATCAGGCTGATGAAGATGTAACCATTGAATCTGCTACAGATGAGACAGCGGATGATGTCGCAGCTATACCATCGCTCGATGTTGACGATGTCCGAAGCAGCCAGCTTGACGAAACAGTGACCAATGATGATATTGCGCCTATCCAGCTGGATATTGACGATAATGATAATGATGTCGACTGGCAGGCCGAGACCGATAAGCAAACATCGTTAAATGATGCTATAGAACCGATATCACTGGATCTCGATGAGGATATGGAAACGTCATTTGACAGTGAAGCCGAAAAAAAGGCCATGCAAGAACTGGATCTGGGTGATGCGCAAGACGATTTGGACTTTGATTTCAGCGGCTTTGATGACGTTGATGAAGCAGAAACCAAACTGGATTTAGCCGCTGCCTATATTGACATGGACGATCCGGAAGGTGCCCGGGGCATTTTGCAGGAAGTCATCAGTGAAGGCAGTGAAGAGCAAAAACAACGGGCACAGGCACTGCTCGATACGCTGAACTGACGCTAGCGTGATGCGGGTTGCGCTGGGCGTCGAATATGACGGTAGTTTGTTTAATGGCTGGCAGGCGCAACCGCAACAACGCACGGTTCAGAGCGAACTTGAAAAAGCCATCTCCCGGGTTGCCGACAGTCAGATAACCGTGCATGCGGCCGGGCGCACCGATGCCGGTGTGCATGCCATCAATCAGGTCATCCATTTTGATAGTTTCGCCGAACGTACTAACCGTAACTGGCTGTTGGGTATTAACGCCAACCTGCCTGACGATATAGCGATAAACTGGGTACAGCCGGTCAGTGACGAGTTTCATGCCCGTTTTTCAGCGCAGCAGCGTCGTTATCGTTATCTGTTATTAAATCGCCAGAGCCGCAGTGCCGTGCTGCACCAGCGAATGTGGTGGTTTTACAAGCCGCTGGATATCGAAAAAATGCAACAGGCCGCAAACTTACTGCTGGGGCAGCATGATTTCTCGGCGTTACGCGCCCGTGAATGTCAGGCCAACAGCCCCGTCAAAACCCTGGATCAAATCATCATCAGTAAACGCGGTGATTGTATTGCTGTTGATGTGGTGGCCCGTTCATTTTTACATCACATGGTGCGTAATATCATGGGCGTATTAACCGCTGTTGGTGAGGGCAAACAGCCGGTTGACTGGGTCAGCGATGTGTTAGCCAGCAGAGACCGTGATAAAGCCGGTGTTACAGCCCCGCCGCAAGGCTTATATCTTACTGATGTCCGTTATCCGCCGGAATATTCGTTGCCGGCAGTGTCGGCTTTTCCGGTGCTCTGGTAAAGTAATGGGTCGATAGTTAACGCTAAGCGGCGCAGCATGAGAACCCGTGTCAAAATTTGTGGCATTACCCGTCGCCAAGATGCTGAATTTGCAGTAAAAATGGGCGCAGATGCGCTGGGGCTGGTATTTTACGGTCCTAGCCCACGGGCGGTCAGTATTGCGCAAGCAGTTGAAATTTGCCGTTTGTTGCCGCCGTTTGTCAGTTTGGTGGGATTATTTGTCAACGCGCAAGCTGCTGAGGTTAAAGCGACGCTGGAACAAGTACCGCTGAGTTTGTTGCAGTTTCATGGTGATGAATCACCGGCGTTTTGTGCGCAGTTTGACCGGCCTTATATGAAAGCTGTGCGGATGCAACAACCGGCAGATTTGCCACAAGCCGCTGAACAATATGCTCAGGCCAATGCGCTGTTGCTGGATAGCTATAAAGCCGGTGTGCCGGGCGGAACTGGCCAGACTTTTGACTGGTCGATGATTACGCCGGTTGATAAGGCGTTGATTTTGGCAGGTGGTTTATCTGCTGAAAACGTCGCGGCAGCAATCAGACAAATAAGACCTTACGGGGTTGACGTCAGTGGTGGCGTAGAGTCCGCTAAGGGTATAAAAGATAACGAAAAAATGCGTAAGTTTATGCTAGAGGTAGCGAATGCCTGAAAATTTGAGCAAAGATTATTATCAGCATTATCCGGACGCCAGAGGCCATTTTGGTCCCTACGGTGGCCGCTTTGTCGGTGAAACATTGATGGGCGCTATCAGTGAATTGGAAGAAGCCTATCAGCAATACCGCAATGATCCGGATTTTCTGAAAGAAATGGACAAAGATCTGGCTGATTTTGTCGGCCGGCCATCACCGTTGTATCTTGCTGAAAACTGGACTAAAAAGCTTGGCGGTGCACAGATTTATCTAAAGCGCGAAGACTTAAATCACACCGGTGCGCACAAAGTGAATAACACCATTGGTCAGGCACTGCTGGCCAAGCGGATGGGCAAAACCCGCATTATCGCCGAAACCGGTGCCGGTCAGCATGGTGTGGCCAGTGCCACGGTGGCTGCGCGTTTGGGTCTGGAATGTGTTGTTTACATGGGCGCCGAGGACGTTGAACGTCAGGCACAAAATGTTTACCGGATGAAGTTGCTCGGCGCCACTGTGGTTCCCGTGACATCCGGTTCCAAAACTCTCAAAGATGCGCTTAATGAAGCGCTGCGTGACTGGGTTACCAATGTCGATAATACGTTTTATATTATCGGTACCGTTGCCGGTCCGCATCCATACCCAGCGATGGTGCGTGACTTTCAGTCAGTGATCGGCCGTGAAGCAAAAGCGCAAATGCTGGAACGTACTGGTAAATTGCCCGATGCTTTGCTGGCCTGTATTGGCGGTGGTTCCAATGCGATTGGCTTATTTCATCCGTTTATCGAAGATGAATCTGTTGCTATGTATGGCGTAGAAGGTGCCGGTCATGGCATTGAAACCGGCCAGCACTCAGCGCCATTATGTGCCGGTACGCCGGGTATTTTGCACGGCAATCGTACCTATTTGATGCAGGATGCTGCCGGTGAAATTATCGAAACGCATTCGATTTCAGCAGGGCTTGATTACCCGGGAGTTGGTCCTGAGCATGCATGGCTTAAAGATATTGGCCGGGCCAATTATGTTTCGGTGACCGATGATGAGGCACTGGCCGCTTTTCATGAACTGACCCGCACGGAAGGTATTATTCCAGCACTGGAAACCAGTCACGCGCTGGCCTATGCCAGCAAACTGGCACCCACCATGAATAAAGATCAGAGTATTCTGATCAATGTTTCTGGCCGCGGTGACAAGGATATGCATACCGTGGCAGCGATGGCCGGTTTGAGTTTTTAAGGGGTGTTATGAGTCGAATTAGTCAGTGTTTTCAGGATTTGCGGGCCGACGGCCAAACAGCATTGATCCCTTATGTGACCGCTGGTGATCCCGAGCCATGGGTGACCGTACCATTAATGCATGCATTGGTTGAAGCGGGTGCAGACATTATTGAACTGGGCGTACCGTTTTCAGATCCGGCATCTGATGGACCAGTAATTCAGAAAGCCTGTGAGCGGGCCTTGCAAAACGATGTCACGCTGAATCATGTACTGGATATGGTCAAACAGTTTCGTGATAAAAATAAAACCACACCGGTAGTGTTGATGGGTTATGCCAATCCATTAGAAGCCATCGGTTATCAGACCTTTGCCGAAAAAGCACAAAAAGTGGGTGTTGATGGCGTGTTAACGGTGGATATGCCGCCAGAAGAGTCGGAAGAATTTCGCGCCATTATGGATGCGCATGAAATCGATACCATCTTTTTGGTTGCCCCGACCACTTCTGCCAAGCGTATGCAAATGATTGCCGGTTTTGCCAAAGGCTTTATTTATTACGTATCAATTAAAGGTGTCACCGGTGCCGCAGCGCTCGATGTTGCCGAAGTCGCTGCCAAGTTAGGCCAGTTACGGGAGTTTACCGACTTGCCTTTGGGGGTTGGCTTTGGCATTCGTGATGGTAAATCGGCTGCTGCTGTGTCAGAAGTTGCTGATGCCGTTGTGGTTGGCAGTACATTGGTGCGCTGTATTGAAGAACACGCCAACCGGCCGCAAGAGTTGCCGGCTGCAGTGGCCAGTCTGCTGGCTGAAATGCGCCATGCTATAAATGCCCGTGATATGGCCAGTGCCTGAGCTTTGAGGAAATAAAAATGAGTTGGTTTGAACGCTTAATCCCATCGAAAATCCGTACCACTGGCCGCAGCCGCTCAGTGCCGGAAGGTGTCTGGTGCAAATGCCCGGCCTGTGACAATGTGCTGTATCGCGCTGAGTTGGAACGTAATCTGATGGTTTGTCCAAAATGCGATCATCATCAGCGTATCGGTGCCCGCAGCCGGCTGGAAAGTTTTCTCGATGAAGCGGATCGTCATGAAATTGCCACCGAGGTCAAACCGGTTGATACGCTGCGTTTCAAAGACAGCAAACGTTATAAAGACCGCATTGTGCAGGCGCAGAAAAGCACCGGTGAAAATGACGCGCTACTGGCTATGCAGGGCAGTTTAAAAGGCTTGCCGCTGGTCGCCGTGGCTTTTGATTTTAATTTTATGGGCGGTTCAATGGGCTCGGTGGTTGGCGAAAAATTTGTCCGCGCTGCCAAGCTGGCCTTAGCCAAAAAAATTCCGCTGGTGTGTTTTTCAGCCAGTGGCGGTGCCCGGATGCAGGAAGGTTTGTTTTCGCTGATGCAAATGGCCAAAACCAGCGCCGTTCTGACGCAGCTGGCGGATGCAAGGGTACCATTTGTATCGGTGATGACCGATCCGACCATGGGCGGCGTTTCAGCCAGTCTGGCGATGCTTGGTGACATCAATGTAGCCGAACCAAAAGCGCTGATAGGTTTTGCCGGTCCCCGTGTTATTGAACAAACTGTGCGTGAAAAACTGCCGGAAGGTTTTCAGCGCAGCGAGTTTTTACTGGAACATGGCGCCGTTGATTTAATTGTTGACCGTCGCCAGATGCGTGACCGTTTGCATAATCTGCTGAGCATGATGCAACAACGCGCAGCCGTTTAATTCTTGTTGATTTATGCGATTTAACAGCTTGCCGCAATGGCTGGCCTGGCAAGAAAAGCTGCATTTCACTGAAATTGATCCGGGGCTTGCCCGGATTGGTGCTGTCTGGCAGCGCTTAGCCGCAGATAAACCGTTGCCTTTTAAAGTTGTGACGGTTGCCGGTACCAATGGCAAAGGATCGTCGGTTGCATTGTTAATGGCGATTTTGCGGGCTGCCGGCTACAAAACAGGCAGCTATACCTCGCCGCATTTGCTGCGTTATAACGAACGTATTGCCATTAATGGTGAACCTGCCAGCGATGCACAGATCTGCCAGGCATTTGCCCGTATTGATAAGGCGCGGCAAGAGATCTCCCTGACGTATTTTGAGTTTGCCACTTTGGCTGCTGCGTTGATTTTTAGTGATGCAGATGTTGATTTTGCCATTCTGGAAGTCGGTATGGGCGGGCGGCTTGATGCTGTTAATCTGTTTGATGCCGATCTGGCGCTGATCACACCGATTGATTTAGATCATATGCAGTGGCTTGGCGATAATCGTGAAAAAATCGGTGTTGAAAAAGCGGGTATTCTGCGTCAGTGCCGACCGCTGGTTTGTAGTGAAAGTACACCGCCGAAGAGTGTCATCATGGCGGCAGACAAATTAAATGTGCCGGCTTTTATTGCCGGCAGCGATTTTACCTATCAGTCAGCAGATAACGGCTGGCACTGGCAAAGCAACACACAGCAATATAAAAACTTACCGATGCCCGCTTTACATGGCCGTTATCAGTTACAAAACAGTGCGGCCGTTTTGATGGCAGTGCAGTTGCTGGTTGAATACGGCATAGCAGAGATTGATGAAAATGCTATTTGTCGTGGACTGAAGTCCGTTCAGCTAAGTGGCCGGTTTCAGATTTTACCGGGGCCGGTACAGCGTATTTTTGATGTGACCCATAATCAGCAGGGCGCTGAAAACCTCGCTGCTGTTCTCAATGAAACGCCCTGTGAGGGTAAAACACTGGCGGTCATAGCCATGCTTCGTGATAAAGACAGTGCTGCGGTGTTTAAAGCGCTGGGTCAACCGATAGCGCACTGGTATTTAGGCGGTTTAAACGGCGATCGTGGTCAGGCGGCAGAATCTCTGGCGCTAAGTTTGCAGGTAGCGGTTTCAACTGCAAGCTATTCAATATCCGAAACCGTTGAACAGGCTTACCAGCTAGCGATGCAAACAGCTGAGCCGGGTGACAGGATCTTAATTTTTGGTTCTTTTCACACAGTTGAAGCGGTGATGCGGCAGATCCCTGAACTGGTGCCGGCGGATTTGGCGGTATCTGCTTAACTGAAAAGAGAGTCGATTTCTTGCTGATAACGCGCCATCACCGCCGGTCGTTTGACTTTCAGGGTCGGTGTTAATAAGCCGTTTTCAATCGTCCACGGCTGCAGGCTCAGATGGATACGGCGGATTCGGGCATATGCCGGAAATTCATGTAGCGCCTGACGCAGAATTTTAATCACATGCTGATGCAGTTTTTTGTCATTGAGGCTGCTGTTCTGCATCGGATCCAGTCCCAGTGATTGCGCCAGCTCAGGCCACTGTTCACCATCAAAGACTATTACGGCTGCCAGATAAGACTGTCCTTCACCGACGACCAGTGCCTGTTCAAACAGCGAATTACTGAGAATTGCTGCCTCCATATCAGCCGGTGGCACTTTTTCCCCGTTGCTGAGCACCAGAATATCTTTAATACGGCCGGTAATATAGATATGGCCACTGTCACTAATCCGAGCCTGGTCACCGGTATGCAGCCAGCCTTGTGAATCGATAGTCTGCGCCGTGGCTTTATGATTATTCCAGTAACCGAGCATGTTGCCGGGGCCTTTAGCCAATAATTCCTGCTGTTCACCAATCTTAACCTGTACGCCCTTGATCGGCAGGCCGACACTGGCAGGATCATTACGATCCGGTGGATTAACACTGATAACCGGGCTGGTTTCCGTCAGACCATAACCTTGCAATAAATTGAGTTGCAGACCAATAAATAAACGCGCGGCATAACCGGGTAAGGGGGCGCCACCACTGACGGCAAGACGTAATTTGCCGCCGAGACGCTGCTGAAAAGTATGGATCACCAGTTTACTGAGTAATGGCCACAGTAATTGTCCTGGTGACCAGCGCTGACGGCCCTGTTGCCATTGAAAGCGTTGCCAGCCGGTACTGACGGTCAGCTTAAAAATCAGCCGTTTAATAACCGACTGCTGGCTGAGCTGATGTTGTAAACGATCATGGATCCGTTCAAAAATCCGCGGCACCGCAATCAGAATCGTCGGTTGTACCTGCTGCATATCTTCGGCAAGTAAAGGAATACTGCGCGCATAAGCAACACTGGCACCAGCCATGATAGGCAGATAATAACCGGCAGTACGTTCCAATGTATGTGACAACGGCAAAAATGATAAAAAGATATCGTCCCGATAAATTTCAAAAAATTGTAAACCGCCATAAGCCACTGACAGCATGTTCTGATGGCTGAGCATCACGCCCTTGGGGCGACCAGTGGTGCCGGAGGTATAAATAATCGATGCCAGAGTGTGACCATCCAGTTCTGTCTGTTGTAACGGCCGGGTCGGTTGACTGAGAAAATCGTCGCTGCTGACGGTAGCGATCTCACCATGATCGGCTTGATCGGGATTGAGCAATACCACTTTCTGCAAAGCATGCTGTTCACTTAATGCTGCTTTAAGCAACTGCCATTGCCGGCTGGACTGCAGCAATACCAGTTTGACATCAGCATCTTCCAGAATAAAAGCCATGTTATCCGGCCGATCGTCAGGGTATAGCGGCACCACTACCAGGCCAAGACTCAACGCTGCCTGATCAAAAAACATCCATTCTTTACAGTTACGCAGATTTAATGCCACCCGATCGCCGGCCTGCAGATTTTCAGCGAGCAGTGCCTGTTGCCAGCGGGCAACTTCAAAACCGGCTTGCTGCCAATTGATACTGTGCCAGGCGTTATCGGCTGCATTGAAAAAACGGTAAGCCGTTTCATTTGGACTGCGCCGCAGGCGTTCGGACAACAGGCCGGGCAGGCTGCCGGCGGTTTCAGGTGAAATATAATCGGTGGTTTGCGTCATACCTTAATCAAACAACCAGCGCATCTGAACACCGACGATATCAACATGTGTCCGGTATTCACCAAGCAGCCGGTAATCCTGTTCATTGCGGTCATCGATTTTGCTGTCGGACATAAATAAATGCGCATAAGCGGCATCAATCATCAGATTTTTACTGTAGGCGTAACTGGCACCAATGGCAATCCATTTGCGATCATTATCGGGAATACGTGGCGTGCGGCGCTGTGCATTGGGTACCGGTGATTCGTCATAAGCCACACCGGTCCGGAAAGCCCATTTATCGTTATGCTGGTACTCAAGACCCAGACCATAACGCATAGCATTTTCCCAATCCTGAGCTTTTTCCGAATTTAACCGTTGCACATCGGACTCAATACGCAGTTCCTCAAACCGGCTCCAGCGCGTCCAGCTGGCATCGGCCATAACCGCCCACTGGCTGTTAATTTGATGATGCAATGCAACTGACACTGACTCGGGTAAGGTAACGCGACCTTCGGCATCACCATTTTGAAAACCACCGCCTGCAGCAACCGCCTGTGCTGTCGGATGATTGGGTACCCGGAATTTACCTGTTCCTTCTAAATCATGGACGATTTTTGAGCGGTAACTAATACCCATCCGGGTGGCGTCAGTAAACTGGTAAGTCAGGCCGAGGTTGTAACCCCAACCCCAGTCGTCGGCTAACACTTTAGCCTGGCCATCAAGACTTTGTGGGGCTCCAGCTCCAGCACCAAAATCAACCGCCTGCGATAATTCAATATCAGCATACTGAACAGTAATACCAGCGCCTAAAGATAA
>CAMPHB010000021.1 GCA_946885755.1 uncultured Methylophaga sp.
TTTGCGGCGCCTGATACACAACATCAATGTTCAGGCGCACGCCACTGACTTTACCGGGAATACGAAATAAAGTTGCTGCATCTTCAATATGCATAATGGCCAGCGCACTGTCATATTCATACATACCGATTTCAAAGACACCCACCACTGTCAGCCGTTTTAAACGGGGGATAACACCTGCTGGTGTGGGGGTGACATGAGGCGTAATGACGGTAATTTTATCGCCGGCTGTGACGCCCATAGTAATCGCCAGATCTTTACCCAGCACAATGCCGTATTCACCAGCTTTTAAATCGGTCAACTCACCGATAATCATTTTTTCACCGACAGTGGAAACGCGCGGTTCCAAGGCCGGATCAACTCCGCGCACCAGACTGCCACGGACTTTATTACCCTGATTGAGCATTGCCTGGCCTTCGACAAACGGTGCACTGTTTTCAACGCGCGGAAAGCCCTGAATTTGTGATTCCAGGGTTTGCCAGTCAGTTAATGTGCCGTCAGGACCGGTGACCCAGGCATGAGAAGTCATGCCGAGAATGCGTTCCCGCAGTTCTTTTTCAAAACCATTCATCACCGACAACACCGTGATCAGTGCGGCTACACCCAGTGCCACACCGAGCATCGAGGTCAGCGAAATAAACGAAATAAAATGGTTGCGGCGTTTGGCTTTGGTATAGCGGGCACCGATGTAGACACTCAGGGGTCTGAACATAATCAGCTCAATTACAGTGAGACCGGTTTAAAACCGGTCTCAAACAGGATTAGGATTTAGCGTGAACGGTTTTGGTGCCGTCTTCACTGCCCAGCAGCAATACGTCGGCAGGCCGCATCGCGAACAAGCCATTAGTCACCACACCGACGATATCGTTCAAGGTCTTTTCGAGCTTAATCGGTTCCATGATGTCCCAGCCATGCACATCAAGAATGACATTATGGTTATCGGTTATAAAACCCTCACGGTAAACCGGCTGGCCGCCCATTTTGACGATTTCACGGGCAACATAACTGCGTGCCATCGGAATCACTTCAACTGGCAGCGGGAATTTGCCCAGCACATCGACCAGCTTGCTGGCATCAGCAATACAGACAAACTTATCAGCCGCTGCAGCAATGATTTTTTCGCGGGTCAGGGCACCACCGCCACCTTTGATCAAATTCAGGTTGTGGTTGGATTCATCAGCACCATCAACATAAACAGCCACTTCACTGACTTCGTTCAAATCAAATACGTGAATACCGTGATCTTTCAAACGCTGGGTAGAAGCATTGGAGCTGGACACCGCACCTTCGATGCGGCCTTTGATGGTGGCCAGCGCATCGATAAAATGATTGACGGTAGATCCGGTGCCGACGCCAACCACGCCTGAGGTAGTGATGTATTCGAGCGCCGCCCAGGCAGCTTGTTTTTTCATTTCATCAGCAGTCATTGCTAATCCTTTTATTTTAGACAGGTATTTTAGCGGGCAATTATAGAGATAAAGTGCCGGCAATGGTAACGTACACGGTTTGTAATGTTAAATGAGCTGATGCCAAAGCCAATGCTGACCGAGTATGTCGAAAAAATCCTCAAAGCGCGGGTCTACGATGTTGCCATCGAAACGCCGCTGGAAGTAATGCCGCGTTTATCAGCAAGACTGGGTAATCAGATTTTGCAAAAGCGCGAAGATCTGCAGCAGGTGTTCTCATTTAAATTACGTGGCGCTTATAACAGGATGAGTCATCTGACTGCCGAAGAGCGACAACGCGGTGTGGTCGCAGCGTCTGCCGGCAACCATGCACAGGGTGTGGCACTGGCTGCAAAAAAAATGGGTATCTCGGCCTTGATTGTCATGCCGAAAACCACACCGCCCATCAAAGTTGAAGCGGTCAGGGCGCTGGGCGCTGAGATATCACTGCATGGCAACAGTTATGACGATGCTTTTGCGTTTGCCCAAGAGGCTGTCGCCAAACAGGGGCGGGTGTTTATCCATCCCTATGATGATCCGGAAGTGATTGCCGGTCAGGGCACGATTGCCATGGAAATCATGCGCCAGCATCCGGATCCGGTCTATGCCGTGTTTATTCCCTGTGGTGGTGGCGGCATTCTGGCGGGGATGGCGGCTTATATCAAAGCGTTCTGGCCACAAATCAAAATCATTGCCGTGGAACCCGCCGATGCGGCAAGCCTAAAAGCGGCGCTCGATGCCGGTGAGCGCGTAGCGCTGGATCAGGTTGGTTTATTTGCCGACGGCACCGCAGTTCGCCAAGTAGGCGCTGAACCGTTTCGTATTGCGCAGCAAACCGTGGATCATGTGGTGACGGTGGACAGCGATGAAATCTGCGCTGCGATCATGGATATTTTTGATGATACCCGTAGTGTCGCCGAGCCTTCCGGGGCGCTGGCGGTCGCCGGTGCGAAAAAGTATATCGCTCAGAATGGCCTGGTTGATAAGACCATGGTGGTCATCAACAGTGGTGCCAATACTAATTTTGACCGGCTGCGTTATATTGCCGAGCGAGCTGAAATCGGTGAGCGCCGAGAAGTCTTGTTTGCCGCCACCATTGATGAGCAGCCGGGCAGTTTTCAGCGGTTTTGTAAAACGCTGGCGGAACGCGGCATTACCGAATTCAACTACCGTTATGCCGATAATCAGGCAGCGCAGGTATTTGTTGGCGTGCGTATGAGCGGCCGTGAAGAAGAGCGGCAGTTGTTGTTTAGCAGTCTTGATAAAGCCGGTTATCAGTGGGTGGATTTTACCGATAACGAAATGGCCAAGCTGCATGTTCGTTATATGGTCGGTGGCCATGCACCGCAAGCGGAAAATGAGCGGCTGTTGCGTTTTGAATTTCCTGAGCGCCCCGGTGCTTTACTGCGTTTTCTAACGCATATCGGCAAACGTTGGAATATCAGCCTGTTTCATTATCGTAACCATGGTGCCGCCTACGGCCGGGTGCTGGTCGGTATTCAGGTGCCGCCGGAATTCGATAACGAATTCCAGCAATTTCTTGACACCCTTGGTTATAGCTACTGGCATGAAACCGATAATCCGGCCTATGCCTTGTTTTTGCAGTAACACCCAAAAACAGAGCTAGTTGATTTCACTGCCATCCATAATCAATTGGATCTGGCCATGTACATCGACGCTGACCTCATTGCTGCCAGCCTCAATCGCCACCGGCGCGGCTTTGGACATGGTGTCCATACGCATACTGGATGCTTCCATGTAACGCGGTGAATAGCCGCCCTGATTGACCGACAAATTCACCAGCCGGTAACCACTGGCAGTAAATTGTTGCTGAATGGCGCTGGCCTGCGCACGGAATTTTTCAATGGCTTGCTCTGCCAGTTGCTGGCGGGTGGTTTCCAGTTGGTCATCTGAAATCGCAAACTGCATCGATTGAATATTGCCAAGGCTTTGCAGTTCCGCTAAAAGCTCACTCATTTGACTGAAATCACTGCTTTTCAGGCGTAGTTGCTGACTAACCTGCCAGCTTTGGATTTTGCCATCATCATAAACGGGCTGGGTCTGATAGCCTTGGGTCTGAACGCTGACGGCATCATAAGTTTTGGCGATACGTAGCGCTTCCTGCGCACTTTTATTGACGGCCTTGGCCAATTCACTGGCATCACTGCCGCTGCGCAGAACTTGCAGATAAGCGCTCATTTCGTCGTTACTGACTTCCGTTTTGGCATTGGCACTGAGGTTAATCAGGTTATAGTGCAGATCATTGTCAGCCAGCGCATTGACACTGAATAACAAGGCGGCGAAAAACAACAGGTATTTAGACATATTCTGACTCCATGAAAAAAGGGGCACGGCGGTTAAACTTGCCGTAGTGGATTCTCCACTGCAAAATTAACGCAATCTGCCGGGCCTGTCATGTGTCCGGATCGCAAAATCAGGTAAAAATAAAAGGACGCTCCATGAAAGCCCAAGCCAGAATTCTGCCGGATGCCGGTCAACTCATCACCGCAGCGACCGAACACTTTGTCGCTACTGCCCGCAATGCCATTGCCAAAAGAGGGGTGTTTTATGTTGCATTGGCTGGTGGCTCAACGCCGAAAGGGTTGTACGAAAAGCTGGCAACCGAACCTTATGCACAACAAATTGACTGGGCGCGCGTGCACCTGTTTTTTGGTGATGAGCGCTGTGTGCCGGCTGATCATGATGACAGTAACTACAAAATGGCGCGGCTGGCGATGCTCGATAAACTGCCGATTCCGGCGGATAATATTCATCGTATGCCAACCGAAACCGGCGATGCTGCTGAGGTTGCAGCTGCCTATGCCAAAACGCTGCAAGCCGTTATGGATGGCGCAGCATTTGATTTGGTATTGCTGGGACTGGGGCCGGATGGTCATATCGCTTCGTTATTTCCGGAAACACCGGCATTGGCAGTAACCGATAGCCTGACCACGCATTTGTATGTTGAAAAATTTGATTCCTGGCGGGTGACGTTAACTTATCCCGTGATTAATGCGGCGCGACAGGTGATTGTCTTTATTGCCGGTGCAGGTAAAGCCGATATCGTCCGGGATATCACCACTGAAGCCGTCAGCGGATTGCCGGTACAACAACTGGCGCCGCAGGGTGAGTATTACTGGTTTATGGATCAGGCAGCCGCCGGTCAATAATGCCAACTTTGCTGGCAGCCGATATCGGCGGTACCAAAACCCTGTTACAGGTCAGTAACGACAAGGGCGAAGTATTGGCTGAACAGCGCTTTGCCAGCAAGGATTTTGCCGGCTTTACCGAGCTGTTGACCGGCTTTTTAACCAGCCTGCCGCAAGACTATTTACCGATAACGGCAGCTTGTCTTGCTGTAGCGGGGCCGATAGCCGTCCGCACTGCCAGCGTCACCAATTTGCCATGGCGGATTGATGCCGATGCACTCTGTGAGCTACTGCCCCTTAAGCAAGTGACATTGATAAATGATTTTGCCGCAGTCGGTGAGGGTATTGCCTGTCTCACTGAGGATGATTTGTTGATCTTACAAGCTGGCAGGCCGGAACCCGATGCACCGCGGGCGGTGATAGGTGCCGGTACCGGTCTTGGCCAGGCTTATATGACACCACATCAGGATGGTTGGCAGGTCTGGGCGACAGAGGGCGGCCATACAGACTTTGCACCGACCGATGCTTTGCAGCAGCAGTTGCTCGATTATCTGTTGCAGCAATATGTGCATGTTTCGTATGAGCGCCTGGTATCAGGCATGGGGCTGGAAAATATTTATCAGTTTCTGGCTGGCTTGCATGATTTGCCGGTTAACGTCGAAATGAACGCTGACCGGGCGGCGCAAATCAGTGAACTGGCAAGGCTTGGTGATCCACTGGCGCAGCAGACCATGCGCTTATTTATTGAAATTTATGGCGCGCAAGCCGGTAACCTTGCGCTGACCGTGATGCCGCGCGCTGGTTTGTATCTGGCAGGTGGCATTGCTGTGAAAAATCAGTCCATGTTTGAAGATGGCAGCTTTATGCAGGCTTTTCTGGCTAAAGGCCGGATGCAGCCGGTATTGGAAAACATACCGGTGTATTTGATTCGTAGCGCCGACACCGGGCTACGCGGTGCCGCATTATTAGCGCAAAAAGCACTGTATAATAATGCGCTATGACAGACACATTGAATGATATCCGGGTAGCCGTTAAAGCCACTTATCTTGACGATGAATCCGATCCGGCGCGTGCCCGCTATTTATTTGCCTACACCATCACGATTGAGAATCAGGGACAGACAGCCGCGCGGCTGTTATCACGTTACTGGAAAATCACCGGCGGTGATGGTCACGAGCAGGAAGTAGAAGGCGATGGGGTAGTCGGTAAACATCCATATTTAGCGCCCACTGAAAGTTTTACCTATACCAGTGCCGCGATGCTTGATACCCCGGTGGGGATGATGCAGGGACATTACACCATGCTCAGTGATGATGGTGAGCGGTTTGCCGTGGATATCCCGCCATTTACGCTGGCGATGCCACAAAAATTACACTGAGTTAATTATTGTCAGGCAAACATTCGCCGACACTTTGCCGGTGACATAAACTGCCATCAAGCCAGATCGCCTGCCCCAGTAACGCACCCTGTAAATCCGCACTACCCAGATTTGCTTCCCGTAAGTCGGTGAAGCTTAAATCTGCCTGCCGCAAGTCGCTGCTGGTTAAATCAGCACGGCGTAAATCGGCACCTTTCAGCTTGGCATGATGTAAATTGGCATAACTGAGATCACTGCCGCTTAAATCGGCATACATCAAATCGCTGTTAGCAAGATTGGCATTCAGCAGGCGGCTGGCGCGTAGCACACTGTTACGCAAATTACTGTTACTGAGATCGGCGCCTTGCAGATCGGTCGGATTAAATACGCAGTTTTCCCAATTCACCCCGGCAGCGGCTGGCGCCTGGCAATCGGCTGTGGGCTGCGGGATGGTCGTCGGATAAAAAATCGCCGCTAAAAAAATCCCCGCCATCAACAGCAGCGTACTCAGGATCGGCCAAAACCAGCGTTCCTGATGTTGCCGATAACCTTCCAGCAAACGGCTGCGTAATTGTCGCTGAATAATCTTTTCAGCCGGTTCGCGGGCGCGTCGCTGTTGTTTGCGCTGTTGCAGCTGCTCCTCGCTGGCGGTATTTTCTTGCCGACGATCAAAGCCATCACGCTCATCAAGATACAGCTGTGCCTGTTTGCTGTCCGTTGGTATTGCTGTACTGGCAGTATTGACCTCTAAATCAAGGATATCGCCAATCGGCCGCCAATGCTGACGATCTTCGCTGATTTCATCCTGCGCATTCAGACGGCCAAGCAACCAGTTACTTTTCAGCAATGCCAGTGTAAACGGCCCTTTGATGTCGCCATTTTGCCGGGTGAACCATTTTTGTCTGTTTGTATGCATGCGGCTGACTTTGTAAACAGAATCCATTGTTATACTAGCACCGGGGCTGCAAAAAAGGGGCGACGCTGTGAAGCCGAGCCACGCCCAATTTTGACAGCAATTTTAATCCGCTTGGTACGCCGTGCGCGCCGTGTATTCATATAAGGTGTAAGCCATGCAGGTGACAACCGCGCCAGCGGCTGACAGCCGTATTCAACTGGCCAGTGCAGCGCAAAGCCTGCGAGGTATTGCTGTCGGCCAGAAAGTTGAAGCCGTGGTGACACAGACTGCACGGGCCGGCGAACTGGTGACGTTGCAACTGGCCGACCGGCAGATCCAGATCCGGGCAGAAGTGGCGTTAACACAAGGCCAGACCTTATTACTGGAGCGGCTGCCGCCTTCAGCACCGGCACCGTTAAAGTTACTGAGTGTAACGCCCGCGCCGGTTGCTACGCCTTCCTTTACTCTGCAGCCAGGCAGCCAGGTCGCTGTAGAAGTCATACAATTGCTGGCTCGTGAGAATCTGCTGGTCAGGCTTAATAGCATCTTACCAAACCTGCCGGCACAGCTTGAGGTGGATATCAGCCAGCTACCTGCTGCCCAGCGTGATATCCGGCCCGGTGATAAGTTGCTGCTGGAAGTTTTAAGGCTACAGCCACTCAGTGTTGCTGTGCGGCCAGCGCCTGACATTGATATCAACCAGCTACAACGTCAGTTATTGCCACAAATAATAACGCCGCCGGCAAAATTGGCCGGCCTGTTAACACCGGTGACTGACAGTCCTGTTCAGCGGCAGATCCAGCCGGCGATTCAACAACTACTGCAGGCATTACCGTCACCGCAGGCATTACAAAATCCCCAACAATTGCAGCAGGCGATCCAGCAATCAGGTCTATTTCTGGAGCAGCAACTGGCGCGGCAAGCGCCAGTCAGTCAGGATTTCAAGGCTAATCTACTGACACTGGCCACCGCTTTAAAAGCGGCATTACAAACGCCGGCTAATTCAGCTGGCAATATCAATCAGCTGCCTGTCGATGTTCGCCAGCATCTGGTGCAATTGCTGAGTCAGCCACAGCATTTGCAACAATTGCCGGCACAAATCCCAAGTCTGTTGAGCACTGCCGGTAAAACACCGACACAGCTGATTATGCAATTATTAAGCAGCCAGACGAGTTTGCCGTTTTTACAAGCGGCGCAGACGCTACCACCAATGGCAGCGACAGTCGCCAGTCAGCAAGTGCCGGCGCAGTTTGCGGAACTGGCACGTTTGCAACTGTTGCTACGTGAAGTTGAGGGCACACTGGCGCGGGTGCAACTCAATCAGCTGAGTATGTTGCGTGAGCCGGATACGACTAATCCAACCACCAGCCAGTTATGGCTAACCGATGTGCCAGTGCGTGATAAACAGCAATTGCAATGGCTGCAATTACAAGTTGAACGCCGGCAAAATGGTGCTGATCAAGCTGATGAAATGGCTGATAACTGGCAGGTGACGCTGAATCTGGAAACCATAAGCCTTGGCCAGCTACAGGCAGCAATCAGCCTGCAGGATACGCGAGTGCAGGTTATTTTAACGGCGACATCTGCGACAACGCTGGCATTGCTGGAGCAGGATCTGGATTGGCTGCACGAAAAACTGGCCGCACTGGATTTAAATGTGACGCAGTGTCGTTGTCGTCTTGGCAAAGTGGACTGGCTGACGCCGGTTGAAAATGACGATCAGCGCGCTGCTTTGTTGGATATTTCAGTATGAAAAAACAATCACCGATGCGGGCTATTGCCCTGCAATATGATGGTGAAAATGCACCAACGATCACAGCAAGTGGCGAAGGGGCACTGGCGGAAGAAATTATCCGTATCGCCCGCGAGAATAATATTCCGCTGCGGCAAGATGCCGATCTCACCGCATTACTGAAAGATCTGCAGCTAGGCGAAGAGATCCCGCCAGTGTTGTACCGGGTGATCGCTGAGGTCATTGCCTATGCTTACTGGGTGTCAGGCAAAGTGCCTGTTAATAAAGACAAAAATACAAAATTGTGACGTAAATCACGTTATCGCCGACTTTAAATTGTTGCCAAAAAGCAACATAAAACTTTATAAACAGCATTACAAAAATGCTATTAAGTGTTGATTTTAAAATATAAAGCGGCTATTTTCGATGGCAAGTTAATGTTCGGATTTATGCCAACGCCGTGGATGAAACGCCAACAATCAGCCGGGAAATGCCTGCACTGAGTGCTGCGTCGACTGCTGCGCCATTAACCGCGGCAGATGCAGCGCATTTATTGGATAAAACCATCCTGCTGGCTGGGGATAATTCTGCCGATCTGGTGTTTTTACAAACCCTATTGTCCCTGAGTGGCTTTCGCCGTGTGTATATTGCCAAAGGTGCCGATGCGCTGATGCAGGCCATGCGCCATGCTATTCATCAGCAGCAATGCGATATTGATCTTGTGATTCTGGATACCCAGCTCAGCGGCATTAATGCCCGCGAACTGCGACTGACGCTGGATCAGTTTGATGAATGGCGTTTGATACCGATTATTGCACTGCGGGCACAATCACAGTGGGATCATGTGCAGCTACTGACAGATCTTGGGCATGGTGTCAGCAGTATGTTGTACCGGCCGCTGACCGCCGAAAGCTTGCCACCGGCGGTGATGACCGCGTTGGCGGTAAAACAGGAACGCGACCTCAGCTATCAGCGTCAGCAGCAAATCGAAGAAGAAAATGCCCAGTTGAAGGTGATGGAAGCGCGTTTGCAGTTTTCGGTGAACCATGATGATTTAACCGGCCTGGCTAACCGCCGCCGGCTGGAACAGGCACTGGATTTGAGTTTGACGCAGATCCGCCATTTTCATACCAGCAGTGCCTTGTTCTATATTGATTTAGACAGCTTTAAAGTGCTCAACGATGCTGAGGGCCACGAGGCCGGCGATACCTTGCTGGTTCAGATTGCCAGTTCGTTGCGCCGGTTTTTTAAAGTACAGGACACCCTGGTGCGTATCGGCTCGGATGAATTTGCGGTATTGGTAGACAATATTGACCGGCAAACAGCGCTCAGCCGTGCTGAAGGCCTGCGCAATTTATTTGATGGCTATAGTTTCGCCCATCACGGCCATCACTATCATTTATCGGCCAGTATTGGCGTCAAATGTATCAATGATGTCGAGCAGGCAACCGCCGGGGAAATGCTGTCACATGCCAACCAGGCTTGTTTTACGGCGAAAAAACGTGGCCGTAACCGGGTGCATGTTTACAGTCCTGAAGATCGCGAAATGCATACGCTGCGGCATAGTGTGGAGTGGGCGCCACGCATTCGGGCTGCATTAAAACAAGGCCATTTTGTGCTGGAATTTCAGCCGATTTATGAGCTGGCCGAGCAGCGGATCAACCATTATGAGTGCCTCATCCGTATGCGTGGTGACGGTGACATGCTGTATTACCCGAATGATTTTATTCCGGTTGCCGAAGCGATGGGGTTGATTCATCAGATAGATTTCTGGGTGGTCAGCCGTGCCTTTGATCTGATGCGCACGCTGCCGACCGATATCGCTATTGCTATCAATTTGTCCGGTAATATTTTTCTGGATCAGAATCTGTATTCACTGGTTGAAGGAAAACTGGCGGAAACCGGCATTGATCCGTCGCGTATTGTGTTCGAAATTACCGAAACGTCGGCTATCTCTAATTTTGAACAAACCAAAAAAATGGTCGTGCGTTTGCGTGAACTGGGTTGTCGTTTTGCTTTAGATGATTTTGGTGCCGGCTTTAACTCCTACAGCTATCTGAAGCATTTCCCTGTGGATATTCTGAAAATTGACGGCGGTTTTATTACCGATTTGGATAGTGATCCGGTGGATCAGCTGCTGGTTAAATCAATGATTGATATTGCCCACAGTCTCGGCAAACAAATTGTTGCCGAATTTGTTGAACGGCAAAGCACCATGCAGTTATTGCAGGAGTATGGTGTGGATTTTGTACAGGGTTATCTGGTCGGCAAACCGCAAACCCAGTTGCCGATGCCGCTTAATGCAGCTCGCCGCCGCGCGGCTGCAGACCATGCAGACGACTGA
>CAMPHB010000022.1 GCA_946885755.1 uncultured Methylophaga sp.
ATCCCGATCCAGACCCAGTGTTAACTGCGTCATATCATTGGAACCGATTGAGAAACCATCGAAGTATTCCAAAAACTCTTTGGCCAGTACGGCATTAGAAGGCAGTTCACACATCATGATCAAACGCAGGCCGTTTTTGCCGCGTTCCAGACCGTTCTCTTTGAGAATATTAACGACCGACTCTGCTTCTTTGGTAGTGCGGACAAACGGAATCATCAACTCAACATTGGTCAGGCCCATTTCATCACGCACCCGCTTCATGGCCTCGACTTCAAGTTTGAAGCATTCAGCAAAATCATCTGAGCTGTAACGTGATGCACCACGGAAACCGATCATTGGGTTTTCTTCATGCGGTTCAAACAGCGGGCCGCCAATCAGATTGGCGTATTCGTTTGATTTAAAATCAGACATCCGCACGATCACGGTTTCCGGATAAAACGCCGCGGCAATGGTTGAAACGCCCTCGGCGATGCGGCTGATGTAAAACTCGACCGGATCCCCATAGGCCGTGGTGCGCTGTTTAATCGCCTCTTTGACGTCCCCTTCCATCTGCTCAGCATTCATCAATGCTTTCGGGTGAATACCGATCATATTGTTGATGATAAATTCCAGCCGCGCCAGACCAACACCTTTATTAGGCAGTTGGGCAAAACTGAATGCCCGGTCCGGATTACCGACGTTCATCATGATTTTCACCGGCAGTTCCGGCATATTGTCGAGTTCTTCGACTTTGTGTTCGAATTTCAACAAACCTGCGTAGATATTGCCTTCATCGCCCTGGGCACAAGAAACGGTAACGTTGGTGCCTTCTTGGACTTTCTCAGTGGCATCACCACAACCGACAACGGCTGGAATACCTAATTCACGAGCAATGATCGCAGCATGACAGGTACGGCCACCACGGTTGGTGATAATGGCTGAGGCCCGCTTCATAATCGGTTCCCAGTCAGGATCGGTCATATCGGTCAACAGCACATCACCTGGTTCAAATTTATCCATTTGATCCAAGCTGTTCAACAAACGCACTTTACCCTGACCAATCTTGCTGCCAATGGCGCGTCCTACTACCAACAAGTCACCTTTTTCCTGCAGTGAAAAAGATTCCCGGACATTTTTCTTAGTACGGCTCTGTACCGTTTCAGGCCGGGCCTGAACGATGTAAATACGGCCATCATTACCGTCTTTGGCCCATTCAACGTCCATTGGCCGCTGATAATGTTGTTCGATGGTTACCACCATTTTGGACAGTTCTTGTACTTCTTCATCGGTCATACAGAAGTGCAAACGCATTTCATCTTCAACATCAACGGTTTTGACCGGATTTGAAGCTTCGCCGGAATAAACCATTTTGATGGCTTTTTGACCGACGGTGCGACGTAATACCGCTGGCCGACCTTCCGCCAGGGTATTTTTGTGGACATAGAATTCGTCAGGATTCACCGCACCCTGCACCACCATTTCACCTAAACCGTAGCTACCGGTGACGAACACCACATCACGAAAACCGCTTTCGGTATCCAGTGAAAAAGCCACGCCGGCACAAGCGATGTCAGAGCGCACCATTTTTTGCACACCGGCTGATAAAGCCACTTCGCTATGATCAAAGCCCTGATGATCACGGTAAGCGATGGCACGGTCGTTAAACAGTGAGGCAAATACTTCACGGATTTGTTTTTTAATATTGTCGAGGCCGGAAACGTTTAAGAAGGTTTCCTGCTGACCAGCAAATGAGGCATCCGGTAAATCTTCAGCGGTTGCCGATGAACGCACCGCGTAGGTGGTTTCCGGGCCATATTCTTTTTCCAGTACGGCGTAAGCTTCATCAATGGCTTTCTCCATTGCGGCCGGGTATGGAATAGTCATGATCCAATCACGGATCTCCTTACCGGTTTTTTGCAGTTGCACTACATCATCGACATCAAGTTCACGCAGCCGATCGTTGATTTTGTTTTGTAGGCCATCATGTGCCAGAAACTCTCTGTAGGCATCAGCGGTTGTTGCAAAGCCACCAGGGACAGACACCCCGAGCGGTGCCAGATTTTGTAACATTTCGCCCAGCGAGGCATTCTTGCCACCTACTCTGTTGACATCCTCCATGCACAACTTTTCCAGAGAAATAACATATTCGGTCATGACTACTACCTTGTTTTTTTAGATTTATTAAATGTGATCGTCGATTCGCGGATACGCTCACGGGCCAGGCCCAGCGAACGTACGACACGACTGGAGATTTCTTCAATGGAGGTATTGGTGGTATCAAAGACCGGGATGTCCACCTTTTCAAACATTGACATTGCCTTGTTCAACTCGGCCTGACAGATTTCCAGTGAGGAATAATTACTGTCTGGCCGACGCTGCCGACGAATACGGCTTAACGGGACAGGCTTAATGGTCAAACCTGCCAGCTTATGCTGATGAATTAGCAGGTAATCCGGCAATTCTTCAGCTTCGAGATCTTCAACTGTCAGCGGGTAGTTGGCCACTTTCAGCGAAAAGTTCATCGCCAAATACAAGCTGGTCGGCGTTTTGCCGCAACGCGACACGCCCACCAGAATTACATCGGCTTCTTCGTATTGATCCGGGCGGATGCCATCATCATGGGTCAGTGCATAATCAATCGCATCCAAACGCCGCTGATAAGTGGTATCGCTGATAGATATCCGCGAAACGCCCTGTTTTTGGGACGATTGCATGCCCAGAAAATTTTCCATCGAGCCAATAAAGCTGTGGAACAAACTGATCACATAACCGTCACAACTTTCTATTATAAATTGTGCTTCATCATTGACCAAGGTGCTGAATACCAGCGGCTGATATTCTGACTGTTGACTCAACGCATTGATTTGCGCGCGCGCATCTTCGGCCTTTTCAGTAGTATCGACAAAAGCCAGTGTAATGGTTTCAAACTCGATATTGGGAAACTGCGCCAACAGGCATTTTCCATAGGATTCGGCGGTTAACCCCGTACGATCAGAGACGAAAAAGACGTTTCTTACTTCGTTGTTGTTGTGTTCTGCTGCGTCGCTCATCCGGTAATGATGTGCTGAAACGCGCTTGTTGATCAACAAAAAATTTAGCGGCTGGATTTATCTACAGCGATTTGCGGACTGACCTCGCGACGCAGAATTTTGCCATTTTTTGTGCGTGGAAAGTCGCGCGCAATATAAATGACTTTGGGCGCTTTATAAGCTGCCAGATGCTGCTGACCAAAGACCAGCAGTTCATCAGCGGTGACTGACGCCTTGTCCTGCAGCAAAACATACGCAACCACCAGCACCTTGTCCTTTTCGATGGTTTCACCGACAGCAGCACAATCACTGACCGCCGGATGAGATTTCAACACCCGCTCGATTTCATCAGGTGAAACGCGGTAACCGAAGCTTTTGATAATGTCGTCTTTGCGCCCCAGAAACCAGACATAACCGTCTTCATCAAAACGGGCAAAGTCCCCGGTCAGAAACCAGCCATTACGTTTCAATCTGGCGGTTTCTTCCGGCAAGTTCCAATAATGCAAAAACAGGCCAGGATCATTATCGGGCACACAAATCATGCCCTCCTCGCCATCTGCCACTGGTTGCAGGGTGTCCGGATCCAATAACTGAATGGCATGCCCGGGTTGCGGAAAACCAGCAGAACCGGGCCGGATAGGCCGCGATTTGGTCTCGCACAAATAGTAAGAGAATTCAGACATACCGACCGCTTCATAGATATCCATATCAAAGCGCTCTCGCCACAAGCTGAGCACTTCATCCGATAAATGCTCACCAGCGCTCATGCAATGCCGCAGACTCGGCACATCTTTTTGCGTAAAGTCGGTTTTTTGCAGGATCTGCCGGTAAATGGTCGGCACGCCGATAAAAATTGTCGCGCTATGTTTGGCAATCAGCCGCGTCCACAGGGTTGCATCATTTTTGCCTTCATGAACAATCACGGTTTTGCCAAGATACAGCGGGTCCATCAACCCCGAGCCCAATACATAGGTCCAGTTGAACTTACCCGAATGCAGTATGCGATCCTGCTGTGCATCGGCAAAATCAAACCAATATTCTGAAGCAGGTGTGCGGCCAATCAATGCCCGATGGGCGTGCAAGACCCCTTTGGGGTAACCAGTGGTACCAGAGGTATAAACCAGATAAGCCGGATCATCGGCGCGGGTCTGACAGGCGGGTGCCCAATCAGTAATCGCTGCCAGGCTGTCAGCTAAATCCAGTACCTGCAGACCCGTCGGAATGGTGCCAATATCGCCGGGACCGCTTAATAATACCAGCTGCAAATCCGGGCATTTACCGGCATGTTCACGCAGTTCCGTCCACATGCGTTTATCAATGACCAATACTTGTGCTGCTGAATCCTGCGCCAGATACAAGACTTCTTCAACAGTCAGCAATGTAGATGTCGGCACTGAAATCGCGCCGCATTTCATGGCGCCGAGAAAAGCAATCGGATAATCCAGACAATTGGGCAGCCGGATCAACACCCGCTCGCCCTGCGCTATTTGCTGATCCCGTAATAATTGCGCAAATTGATGGGTCTGCTTTGACAAATCCTTGAAGCTGATTTGACTGGTGCCCAGCGCATCATCCTCCACAATCATCGCCGTGGTCTCAGCAACCGCTGTCCCCAGATGCTTATCGCTGCAGGCAACACCAATATTCAGATATTCAGGTACCTGCCACTGCCAGGCCGGAAAAGCTGTTAATGCATTCATAAAATTGCCCCGTATGGCCAGTTTTCACGAATAACTTGGGTTGGCATCAGTTGCAACACTTTCATGGCAAAACGGCGATCGTCATCCGCCAGCGCTCGCAAAGCATTGGCGCGTAACAGGGTTTGCAGGGCTTTACCAAACATCGGCGGATCCAACATTTCACCATCGAATTTAATCGCCCCGCCCAGCAGTGCATCCGCTTCAATGGCTGCTTTGAGAATACTTATTTTCAGCGCGACATCGGTTGGTGACGGGGTATAAGCCACTTTGCATAAATGAATATGACCGGGGTGAATCACCTGTTTGCCGGTTAAGCCCAGCGCCGATTCTTCACAGGCATGTTTATAAACGATGCGCGACTCTTCTTCGCCATGCAGATCCAGCCAGCGGCGCACATCATTTGGCTCAAGAAATTTGTCGGGCATACTGGAACTGCCAATCAGCGTCTCCACACCACCGATAACCCCTTTACCGGCAATACGCGCTTCAAACATGATTTGATAGAGGAAATGCTTCAGTTCTTCAGTCCAGTGCTCCGGGGTGATGTGAATACCCATGGCTTTGGAAAAGTCATGAATCCCGAATACCACGTGTTTGACGGTGGTGTATTGCATCAGATCCGGAGCTATTTTCAGCGATTTGGGGTGTTCGATAATCGGCTGAATGGTAATTTTATTATTGATGCCAACCAACAGATTGGATAAATCCCGTACCTCTGCTGCGCCGTATGCTTCACCGGCTTTGGCCAGCATCACTACATCGATACAATCGCCCATATCCCGCACCAGCTGCATATCCTGCTCATATTCCTGAGTGCGAAACGGATTGACTCGCAGCGCAATAGTGACCTGCTTACTGTGTTGGCGCAGCCCCGGCAACTCCTGCCTTAACAAGGTCCGGCTCATGTCTTTTTGCCGGCAGCCGTCTTCCAAATCAAAAATCAGCGTATGGGCGTTGGTTTCATAGGCATGTTTTTTCATGCGCGCCGCCGCAGCGTCCAAATCTTCATAAATGCCCAGCGACGGTGCATATTTGACCGGCGGATAATACAACTGGATGCCGGGCCAAAAATCGCCGAGCACCTGGGTATTAAATACCCGGCAAAACTCGACATCGGCATAGGGCTGGGCATATTGCTGATTTTTGATATCCATGGACTTTTCCTGTAATTAATGCCCCGCTTAACGGTTGACGGCAGCGGCTTGATTGGATTGCTCTGCAAGGCTGGCCTGCGCCACTGCATCAGACACCCGTGACAATAATCTTGGATCAAACGGTTTGGGAATGATGTAATCCTTACCAAAACTTATTTCGATATCTTCATAAGCGCTGCGCACTTCGGCGGGCACCGGTTCGCGTGCCAGTTCTGCCAGTGCATACGCGGCGGCAATTTGCATGTTTTGACTGACCTGAGGGGCTTTGGCATCGAGCGCGCCGCGGAATAAATATGGGAAACACAGCGCGTTATTTACCTGATTGGGGAAATCTGACCGGCCGGTCGCCATCACCAGATCAGGCCGGACCGCAAATGCTTCTGATGGCAAAATTTCCGGATCCGGATTGGCCAGCGCAAACACGATGGGCTTATCCGCCATTTTGCTCAAATACTCGGCAGGCAAAGCATTGGCAGCCGATACACCGATAAACACATCCGCATTTTGCATGGCATCGGCCAGCGTTCTGGCCGTGGTATCACGCAATAAATCGCGCTGATCCGCATCAATATCATCCCGGCCGCGATGCAATACGCCGTTTTTATTAACCAGAGTAATATCGCTGGCACCCATCGCTTTTAATAAGCGAGTAGTCGCCATACCGGCGGCGCCGGCACCCAGAAAGACAATTTTGGCGGTTTCTAGCTGTTTTTCCTGCAAATGCAGCGCATTAATCAGTGCCGCGCAAATGACCACAGCGGTGCCATGCTGATCATCATGAAAAACGGGGATATCCAACCGTTCGCGCAGTACACGCTCGATCCGGAAACAATGCGGTGCGGCGATATCTTCAAGGTTGATGCCGCCAAAAGTCGGTGCAATATTGACCACCGTTTCGATAAAGCTTTCAATGCTGGGCGCTGTGATTTCGATATCAAACACATCAATATCGGCAAAGCGTTTAAATAACACCGCCTTGCCTTCCATCACCGGTTTACTGGCCAACGCACCCACATTACCCAAGCCCAGCACTGCCGTACCATCGGTGATGACCGCCACCAGATTACCTTTGTTGGTGTATTGATAGGCGGTGGCAGGATCCCGATGGATTTCTCGCACCGGTGCGGCAACACCTGGCGTATAAGCCAACGATAGTTCTGCGGCCGTAGCGCAGGGCTTACTAGATTCGACTGTTAACTTTCCCGGCCGCGGCAAAGCATGATAATCCAGCGCGCGTTTTTTTAAGTCCTCGGCTTGCATGGTCATGGCCTACTCCAGTTCGTTCATATAATGATGTTCATCGGTGACGCAGTAGCCTGTTCGCCATTCAATCGCTTTATCAGCATAGGTGTAAGCGATACGGGCGATTTTCAGCAGCGGATAGCCGGCGTTGATTTCCAGCAGTTTGGCTTGCGCATCACTGGCCATCACCGCCGTTAGTTTTTCACTGGCGCGCACCATTGGAATGCCGTACAGCGTTTCATACATGCTGTACAACGAGCCTTTGTGTTCATTAACCCGATTGGCATTCAAACCACGGAAATATTTGGCCGGTACGATAACCTCATCGAGGATCACCGGTCTTTTGGAAAAACATAACAGCCGTTTGATTTCAATAATGGCGGTACCGGGTTTAAGGCCGGTTTGGGCAGCAATTGCCGCATCTGCACGGCGCCGTTCACAGCTTAGTAGCTTACTTTCCAACAGTTCTTTTTGACCCTCAGCAGAGGTCAGTCTGAGAAAACGTAACTTGCTCTTTTCTTCTTTATGGGTCGCGACATAGGTACCTTTGCCCTGCCGGCGCACCAGAATATTTTCACTGGCCAGTGCATCAATGGCTTTGCGCACCGTGCCCTGACTGACGTTAAATCGCGCTGCCAGTTCTACTTCACTGGGGATCATACCGCCGGGTTTCCACTCACCGGCTACCAGACTCTGTGTCAGAAAAATTCTGATCTGCTCGTAAAGCGGCCTGAATATGGGTGCACTTTCAACTTCTGCCATAACGTTTCCTGTCTGCAACTTGAGCACTTAATACCTTTTAAACAGCGTGCTTTTTTGACTTAAATGCACTGTAACCCAGGCCAAAAAACTTGTCTAGTGTTTTATGTCTTATATATGACATATGATAAATGTTGACAGATTAAAAATAGCTGACATAGAATCAAATCAACATCAGTAATGATGCCTGTTTAGTGAGGCAGTATATGAATAAGTATTTTCGGCCGCGTCGTTCCATGCTTTATGTGCCCGGCTGTAATCCGCATTATCTTGAAAAGGCAAAAACACTGCCGGTCGACAGCATCATTCTGGATCTGGGCGCGCCGATTTTGTTAACGGCCAAAGAAAAGTCGCGTGACAATGTTGTTGCAGCGCTAAAGCAAGGTGGCTATGGCCGGCGTGAAGTGGTGGTGCGGGTCAATGACCTGCAATCCGAGTGGGGCTATGACGATATCGCTGCTGTTGCGAATTTAGGTGCCGATGCCATCTTATTCTCCAATATTGAACACCATGAGGATGTCAGCAAAGCACTAAAAGCACTGGAAGATCAGGGTAATTCCGATACCCCTATCATGATCATGATTGAAAGCCCGCTCGCAGTGTTACATGCCGAAGAACTGGCAAAATCATCCGATCGGATTGCCTGTATGGTGATGGCTACCTCCGATTTGATTTCGGATTTACATGCCCGCTCCACACTGGAGCGCACGGCTATTCGCACCAGCCTGGCCTGGGTGGTGCTGGCAGCGCGGGCTTATGGCCGGGCTGTGGTTGACGGTATTCACAGTGATCTGAAAGACAGCCAGTCTTTTGAATATGCCTGTCGCATCGGCCGGGATATGGGCTTTGACGGTAAATCGCTGGTTCATCCGTCACAGTTACCCTATGCCAACGATGCCTACACGCCAAAAGCGACTGAAGTCGCCAATGCTAAAGAGATCATTGCCGCATTATCCGCCGCCAATGCTGCCGGTCGCGGCACCGTGCTGGTGAATGGCAAACTGGTAGAGCATCATCATGTCACTGCCGCCAAACGCTTTCTAGAACTCAGCGAACTGATTAATCAACTGGAGATGGACTATGCCTGATACGGCTTATCCGCAGGGACGGTTTTTTGAAGACTTCCGGCTGGGGGAAACCATCTTGCACCCTACCCCGCGCACCATTACCGATGGCGATACCAGCCTCTATATAGCGCTCACCGGTGCCCGGCAAATTCTGCACTGTGCCCAGCCGGTTGCCCATGCACTGGGTTACAGCGATAAAACAGTTGATGATTTGCTGACCTTTCATATTGCGTTTGGCAAAACCGTACCGGATATTTCGGTCAATGCCGTCGCCAATCTCGGCTACGCCGAAATCAAGTTTATGTTGCCGGTCTATGTCGGCGATACGCTGACTACTGAAAGTGAAGTGATTGGTCTGCGCGAAAATGCCAACGGTAAAACCGGCATTATTTACGTGCGCTCAACAGCCTATAACCAGAATCATCGTGCAGTGCTTTCCTGGGTGCGCTGGGTGATGGTTAATAAACAGGATCCGGCTGCGCCAGCGCCCAAACCGAATGTGCCGTCTTTGCAGGAATTTGTCAGTGCCGATGATTTGCTGATCCCGGCAACACTCGACACCAAAGCGTTTGAGACCGCCTGCACCGGTTCCGGCAAACTTTGGGATGATTTTCAGCCAGGAGAACGCATTAATCACCCTGCCGGCATGACCGTTGATGACAGTGACCATACGCTGGCAACTAAGCTGTATCAGAACAATGCCCGGCTGCATTTTGATGCGCTGGCCATGCAAAAAACCAGTTTTGGCCGCCGTTTAATGTATGGCGGTCATGTGATTTCGGTATGCCGCGCTTTGAGTTATGACGGCCTGGAAAATGCACTGACCATTGCCGCCATTAATGCCGGTAAGCACGCCAATCCGAGCTTTGGCGGTGATACTTTGTACTGCTGGAGCGAAATCCTGGAAAAATGGCGGATCCATGGTCGTGATGATCTGGGCGCATTACGACTGCGCATGGTCGGCATTAAAAACCAGACAGCAGACAGCTTGTCATCAACGCACACAGACGTCCAGGGTAAATCCCAGTACCACCCGAATGTGGTACTGGATCTTGATTACACCGTGCTGATGCCCCGCCGTACCCAATTCAACTGAGGATAGCTGATGAATGCTTTAGTCCACCCCGATAAGGCACTGTTTGATGGTGAAAACAGCCTGCCGATTATTCCCATCTGCGAGCATTTTGCCGGCAGTGAAAAACTGATCGGAAAAGCCTTTGCGTTGCAGGACAGTCTCGGCCCTGTTTTTGATATCACCTGTGATTGTGAAGATGGTGCTGAGGCCGGTAATGAAAAGGCCCATGCCGAAATGATTGTCGCCATGATCAATTCTGAGGCCAATCGCCATCAGATGGCTGGAGCCCGTATTCATGACTACAGCCATCCGGCATGGCAGCAGGATATTGATATTCTGGTGCGCGGTGCCGGTGACAAGCTGAGCTATCTGACGCTACCCAAATCGACCAGCGCCAATCAGGTTGCTGAAATGATCGGCTATATCAAAAAAGTCGCTGAAAAAAATGCCATTCAGCGAATTATTCCCGTGCATGTGCTGATCGAAACCCATGGCGCGCTGCGTGAAGTGCAACAAATCGCTGCACTTGACTGGGTACAGGTACTGGACTTTGGTTTGATGGATTTTGTCAGCGCCCATCATGGTGCCATTGCTGCAAGCAATATGCGCAGCCCCGGACAGTTTGATCATCGTTTGCTGGCCAGAGCCAAAACCGAAGTCGTTGCTGCCGCATTGGCCAACGGCGTGGTGCCGGCGCATAACGTGACGCTGGATCTAAAAAATACCGAAACCACTTTTGCCGATGCCAGCCGTGCCCGCCATGAATTTGGTTTTTTACGGATGTGGAGTATTTATCCAACGCAGATAAGCGCCATTGTTGATGCGATGCAGCCCGATTACAGCGAAATTGCAGATGCCGGCAATATTCTGCTGGCCGCCCAACAAGCCAACTGGGGGC
>CAMPHB010000023.1 GCA_946885755.1 uncultured Methylophaga sp.
AATATACTTAAGCTCGATAAAAAGACCCGGTGTCGCAAGACACCGGGTTTTTTTTTGAAACTGATATGATAAAAACGTTGTCAGAACAATTCCGACGTAAATAAAAAGGACCAGAGAATGAAGAAACAGCAGTGGACAATTTTATTATCAGGACTAATGGCTGCCACCATGGCGACCAGTGTTGCCGCAGAAGATCTGAAACCGTTAAAAGGCCAGGACGTTTTGCGGGTTTGTGCCGATAAAAATAATATGCCATATTCAAACGACAAACTCGAAGGCTTTGATAATAAAATTGCTGAAATGCTGGGAGAAGAGTTAGGCATTCCGGTTGAATATTACTGGTTCCCACAACGTATTGGTTTTTCACGAAACACGTTGAAGAAAGAGAACCCGGAAACAGGCCATTATATGTGTGATGTGGCATTCAGCATGCCGGTATCGACTGATTTTGTGAAACCGACCAATGGCTACTATAAATCAATTGAAGCCATAGCCTATCGTAGCGGCGAAGGTTACGAAATCAATAAACTGGCTGATTTAAAGCAAGTCGATGCAGAACATGGCCCGCTGAAAATTGGTTTGTTTGACCGGGCTTTAACAACTAAACAACTTTTGGAAATGGGCCTTGCTGACCGTATTCAGTATTATCAAATGATGACCGGTGACTGGGATACCAACGCCGGGCGCATTATTGAAGATTTGGCTGCCGGTAAAGTCGATGTCGTCCCAATGTGGGGGCCGATTGCCGGTTACTATGCCAGCATTCAGGATGTCGATATTACCGTGCAACCATTAAATGAACTGGGTCAGTTGCATGTGTTTGAGTTCGGCATGGGTACCCGCTATGGTGAGCCACAATGGACGGCGTTGCTGAATAAGTTCATTGAAAAACGTCAGGATGATATTGATGCCATCATGGCGGAATATAATCTGCCATCGCTGGAAAATGTCAGCCCAACACCTGCCAAACCAGTACGTAAAGATGACGATGATGATTGATATACGTTTGAGTGATTGATCTGATAATGCGGGGCGGCTACTTATAAAGTAGTTGCCCCGATTATTTTTTTGAGGTTCTGATTAATTTTTTTAGCGAACTCTTGCTGGGCTTCGCTGCCTGCAGTTTCATCCATCAATCGAGTGCTGACCACAACACCCTCAGTTGTTTCGCGAACGGCAACATTACAAGGCATTTCATTTATCAGGTCATCATTAATCAGCATCATTTCTCTGGCGTAAGTGATATTACAAAAGCTGACGATAGTCGATAGAGGGAAGTCCTCTTCACCGCGGTCTCTGACGGCCTGACCAATATCGCTGCGATGAATAATCCGGTAATTGAACTCAGAAATCGCAATATCCAGATTTTGCATGGTTATAGCAAAATTATAAGGGCTGATTGCCTGAAAACGTCGATCAGTATTAACGGGTTGGCAAGCGATAACAATAGCCAGTAAACCCGCCAGCAACAGTGGAATCTTTAAGCGCTTCACAATAGTCATAGAGTACATGCTGTATTTTCGTTAAACTTAGCGATTAACAGAATAACATCAATTAAATTAGAGAGAAGTAGGGGGAAAGTGTGAAAAAATCAGGTTTCACTATGATCTGGGCATTTTGTCTGACGCTGATAAGTGGCGCAGCGATGGCGATACCAGGCTATTCAGAAGTTAATAATGAATTATTCGATAAATCACACCTGAAGAATATCAATGAACCAGCAAAGCTGACTTATAACTACGAGAAAAAAAGCTACACCGAAGGTAATCGTGAAGATACCATCGAAATGATGGTAGACAATATTCGTAACACCGGTCGCCGTGATATTAAATTTGTGTTTTTTACCGGCGAACACAACCGGCCATATCTGCCTATGGAAGATCAGCGTGGTAACGGCGTGTTTGTTTATTTTCTGGAATTTGATATCCATGAGATGGAACGCCGCACCGGCGGTGAGTGGCGTTATTTTCAGCGTAAAATCCGCTGGGCAATGGCCGACGGAGCTGATAAAAAAGAAGTTGAAATTGATTACAACGGCGAAAAAGTTAAAGCCGTGCAATATGTGATTCAACCCTATGTTGATGATCCCAAAAACAGTCGGTACAAACTGTACGCCGGCAAATATTATATTTTTACTTTGTCTGAAGAAATCCCCGGTGAGATTTACCAAATCAAAACCATCGTGCCGGATGGCTTGACCTGGGAACAAGGCGAGCCGGCTTTGATTGAAGAAACAGTAACCTTTGCCGGATATGAGCAACAGTAAATCGATTAATCCACTGAAAAGCGGGCCAGATGGCCCGTTTTTTTATGATGCGCCTATTCAAGCGGTTTAATAATATTCAGGGCTCGTTGCTGTTCCATGAATTGAGCTTTGTGCTGATTATTATGCTTACTGCCGGTTTGGGGGTCAGTTGGGTACTGGCCTGGCAGAATAACTCGCAGGAATCGCTGCGTTTGACAGCATTAAATACGCATATGCAACATGTCCGGGGAGATTTATATCGTCAGATAAAAGAAGTATTTGACGTTATTTTTCTCAATGATGACAGTGCAGAACAACAATATTTTGGTTACAGTCAGGCGATTAAGCATGAACTGAACCAGATGCAGTTGCTGGCAAGGTCAGAAAACGAGCAACAGCAGGTGCAAAGAATTGCCGATACCTATGATGCGTTTTATGCAGAAACACGAACCTACATAAACTCTGAAGATAATGAAGTAACTGAAAAACAGTTGTTGTTGCTGGATCAACCACTGGAGCAGTTTACCCTCAATGTGTTTGAAACGCTGTTTAATGACTTTGAGCAATATTTGCAAAGTCGGCAATCGTTGTTGGCAGCTGCTCAACAACGCTGGCTATCACAAGTTTTCTGGATGGAGTTGCTGCCGATTTTATTGGCATTGGGGCTGTTGCTATGGTCCAGACACTTTGTAAAAAAACAGGTTTTGATGCCGCTGACAGACGTTATTGAAGGTGCGCGTCGTGTTGCGCAAGGTGAATGGCGATATGCATTAGCCGAACGTGGTGTTGCTGATTTACAGTATTTGACTGCGGCTATTAATCAGATGGCGACGGATCTTATCGATAATCACGATGACCTTATCGAGGCACGTAAACAAGCCGAAATGGCCGATTTAATCCCATTGGTAGCCCATAATATCCGTAATCCACTGGCCGGTATCCGAGCCGCCGCTCAGGTCAGTCTTGATGAAAAAAACCTGCCGGTTTCGCAACAGCATTCGTTACAGGATATTATTGTGGCGGTTGATCGGCTGGAGCGCTGGGTTACCTCTTTATTGATGTATCTGCACCCGCTGCAGGCGCAGTTCAGCGAAAATAAACTGACTGAATTGACTGACAATGCGTTGTCGCTGATCCAGATGCAGCTAACCGATAAACAACTGACGGTTCACCGTGAAGGCTGGCAGGCTGATATTCAGCCAGCGCAATTGGATGCAGATCTCATCGAACAAACATTATGTAATTTACTGCAAAATGCGATTGAAGCGGCGCCCGATGGCAGCCAGCTGCAACTTCGTTATCAGCAAGTTAATGATGATGTCGTTATATTGGAAATTGATGATGCCGGACGTGGTATTAACGCACAACTGATCTCCGCGGCCGATGCACAAAACAGTTCACGAAAACCGTTACACTACGGGTTGGGCCTGCCTTTTGCGCAGCGGGTGATGCAGCTGCATCATGGACAGTTAACACATATCGCTTTGCAGCCGGGAACTCGCGTGCGTTTGCAATTACCTGTCATTCAGCCGGAAACGGAATAACATGCTTAATATTCTGCTTATAGAAGATGAAAAACTATTTGCCAAATCGGTGTTGCGGCGATTGCAGGCCGCCGGTTATCAGGGGCAAATCGCTGCCAGCCTGGCAGACGCTGAGCTGTTGCTCAACAGTGCAGAATTTGATTTATTGCTACTGGATGTGCGTTTACCGGATGGCAGTGGACTGGACTTATTGAAGCAATTGCGCGAGCCGGAATCTGCATGGCAAAGTCTGCCGGTGGTGGTGATGACAGCTTACGGTGAGATAGATGACGCGGTTGCCGCAATGAAACTTGGCGCCGACGATTACCTGAAAAAACCCGTAGATCTGGATGATTTAATGCTGACCATAGACAAGGTCATGCAGAGCAAACGCTTGCGACAACAGCTGGATTTTTCAGCGATCCGTGGCCGCCAGGCCAATGAACCCGTGACACTGATTGGCAACAGTCCGGCGATTTGTCAGTTACGCGATGCGCTGCAACATCTGGCGGGCGTCATGGAGCACAATGATGCAGGTTGTCCGGTGTTATTGTTAACCGGTGAAACCGGTACCGGCAAAGAGTTGGCGGCACGGTTGTTTCATCAATTGGGTAGTTGGCAGGAGCAGCCTTTTGTTCATGTCGACTGCAGTGCTTTACCGCAGGATACTGCCGAGGCCGAGTTGTTTGGTATGGCTGCTAACTTTCTGCCACACCCACATCCGGCGCGGCCGGGACTTATTGAAGTTGCTGAAAACGGCACGTTGTTGCTTGATGAAATCAGTGAACTGCCTTTGGCGTTACAGGCCAAATTACTCAATGTACTGGAGCGGCGGATGATCCGCCGGGTCGGTGATATTTCTGAGCGGCCGGTGCAGGCACATTTTATCGTGACCAGTAACTGTGATCTGGCGGCACTGGTTGCCGAGGGCAAGTTTCGCAATGATTTATATTACCGGCTGAACACGCTTGAACAACATTTACCGGCTTTGCGGGAACGACGGCAGGATATTGCCGAACTGGCACAGCATTTTATCGAATTATTCGCCCGTCGTTATCGGGTTACGCAGCCACGGCTGGATTTTGAAGCGATGCGGCAAATGCAGCAGTACAACTGGCCGGGTAATGTTCGCGAGTTGTGTCATGTGCTGGAAAGAGCGGTCATGCTGGCCAAACAAGATGTTATCAGCACAGCCGATTTGCTGTTGAAACCGTCCAGCGAAAAAATACCGTTATTGCCGGCTGCTTTGCAGGATATGACACTTGAGCAAATCGAAAAATATTTACTGTCGCAGACTTTGCAGGAAACCAGCGGCAATGTGTCTAAATCTGCACGGCAGTTAGGTTTAAGCCGTATGGCGATGCGTTATCGCATGGAAAAATACGGTTTGTAATTATTTGACGATTTTCAAGCTGGGCTTGCCATTATTCGGGACAGGTTTTGGCGTACTTGGCTCGGGAGGCGGCGGGCTGTCTTCAGGGAAAAACATACCTTCGTTGTTTTCCTTGCCATAAATAGCCTGCACCGCAATGATGGGAATAAACAGATCCATCGCTTTGCCGGAAAAACGCGCTGAAAAACTAATCCAGTCATTATCCATTTGTAATTGGTGGATAGCATCCGGCGCCAGATTCAGCACAATCCGGTTATCTTTGATGTATTCCTGTGGCACGGTAACGCCATCAATGCGGGTGTTGACGAGCAGATAGGGTGTGCAATGATTATCCAGAATCCACTCGTAAATTGCGCGGATAAGATAAGGTTTTTGTGGTGTCATGCTGCTCATCAATGCATGCCTTCTTCTGCTGGCGTCAAACTGTCCTGAAATGCCGGACGGGCAAATAATCGCTTGGCATAACGGTCTATTGCCAAGGCTGATGGCGGCAGCTTAACGCCTAACGCGGGTAAACGCCACAAAAACGGCAGTAAAAAACAATCCAGTAAACTGAGCTGCTGCCCAAAGGCAAATTCGCCCTCAGCCAGTAGCGGCGCCATAACCGTAATGTCTTCTTGTAAAGTTTGCCGAGCTTTGCGGGCACCACGTCCGTTCAATTGTGAGGCCAATGGCTGCCATGTGTTGCAAAGTTGCGTGAGCATCAGCCGCAACCGGGCACGATCTGCAGGAGAGGCTGGCATCAACGCAGGATGAGGATAACGTTCATCAAGATATTCAAGCATGATGCACGGGTCGTAGAGTGCAACATCCCGGTCAATCAGCGTCGGGCCATAAGCGTTGGGATTAATATCAGCAATAAACTCCGGCCATTCGCCAGCAGTTAAACAGACGTGATGGTACTCAACCCCTTTTTCGGCAAGCGCAAAACGAATTTGCTGGCCAAAAGGACAGTCGACCTCGCTGTATAACGTCAGCCGGGTTCGGCGTTCCGGATTATCCGACATGGCTGATAGCTGATACCGACATTTATGAGCAAAGCCTATTTAAGCTGTTCAGTGAACATCTTTCCAATAGGCCTTTTTCAGAGCCAGCGCGATCACAAAGAACAAAGCTAAATACAGCAATACCCATTTGCCGAGGGCTAAACGATCCAGTTTCGATGGTTCGCTGATATAAGCCAGGAAATTCACCAGATCGCCAACATATTGATCATACTGACGCGGTGTTAGCTGACCTTCTTCAGCCAGCGTTAACTCACCTGATGCGGCATCTTTTTTCAGAAAACCCTGTTGTTCCCAGAGGATATGCGGCATAGCAGCATTGACCAGAAACGGGTTATTGGTACCCATTGGCCGGCTATCATCCAGATAAAAATGACGCAGATAGCTGTACAGCCAGTCAGTTCCGCGGGCGCGGGCAATAACCGACAGATCCGGCGGGGTCACACCAAACCACTTTTTGGCATCTTCAGGACGCATGGCAACTTGCATGGTGTCACCGATTTTATCGGTGGTGAACATCAGGTTTTCCTTCACCTGCTCGTCACTCAGGCCCAGATCTTCGGCCATGCGGTTATAGCGCATAAATGATGCAGAATGGCAGCTCAGACAGTAGTTGGTAAAAATTTGTGCACCGCGCTGCAAGGATGCCTGATCTTTTAAATCAACTTCGAAGTGATCTACTTCCGCACCTGCAGATGCAGCCAGCAGCGGTGCAGAGCCAAAGCTGAATATTGCCGTCATGGCGGCTATCATTAACGCTTTCATTGATATGTCACCCTTTCCGGTACGGTTTTATCTTTATCGAACTTGGTGTAAACCGGCATCAATATAAAGAAGGCAAAATAAATAACCGTAAACACCCGTGCCAAAATTGTGTACAGGCTGGTGGCCGGTTGGGTACCGAGATAACCCAATGCCACAAAGCTGATGACAAACAATACCAATGCTGTGCGGAAATAAGGACCACGGTAACGCACCGAACGGACTTTACTGCGATCCAGCCAGGGCAGTAAAAACAGCACAACAATAGCGAGCCCCATGGCAATAACACCGAACAGCTTATCCGGGACTGCCCGCAGAATCGCGTAAAACGGTGTGAAATACCACAATGGCACAATGTGCTCAGGTGTTTTTAATGGATTCGCAGGCACAAAGTTATCTTTTTCAAGGAACCAACCACCCCCTTCCGGGGCGTAGAACAATACCAGCGCAAAGATAAACAAAAACGCCACGACACCGACCAGATCTTTAACAGTGTAATAAGGATGGAACGGAATACCATCCAGCGGTTTGCCATTGGCATCTTTGGTTTTTTTGATTTCAACGCCGTCCGGGTTATTAGAACCCACTTCATGCAGCGCCAGAATATGCATGACAACAAGACCCAGCAACACAATCGGCAGCGCAATAACATGGAAAGCAAAAAAGCGGTTCAAAGTGGCATCAGCAACAACAAAGTCACCACGGATCCATAAAGCCAGTTGTTCACCCACCACCGGGATCGCGCCAAACAGGGAAATAATCACCTGCGCGCCCCAGTAAGACATTTGACCCCAAGGCAGCAGATAACCCATAAAAGCTTCGGCCATCAGCACAACATACAACAACATGCCAAAGATCCAGATCAATTCACGCGGCTGTTTATAAGAGCCATACATCAGACCACGGAACATGTGCAGATAAATCACCACAAAAAATGCTGAGGCACCGGTAGAGTGTAAATAACGGATCAGCCAGCCCCATTCGACATCACGCATGATGTATTCAACTGAGGCAAACGCCAGATCAGCATCCGGCTTGTAATTCATGGTCAGGAAAATGCCGGTGATGATCTGCATCACCAGAATCAATAAAGCCAGCGAACCAAAGAAATACCAGAAATTAAAATTTTTCGGTGCGTAGTATTCAGAAAGATGTTCTTTCCACATCTTGCTGGCAGGAAAGCGGGCGTCGACCCAGTCCATCATCTTGGCCATTACGCAGCTCCTTTGGCATGTTCACCGACGATGACAGTGTTATCACCCTGGAAGTGATAAGGCGGGACCTCCAAATTGATTGGTGCGGGAACGCCTTCAAAAACGCGGCCGGCCAGGTCAAATTTAGAACCATGACAAGGGCAGAAAAAGCCACCTTTCCAATCTTCACCGAGATCTTCAGGTGCCAGTTCCGGCCGGTAAGTCGGTGAACAACCGAGATGGGTACAAATGCCGACCAGCACCATCACTTCCTCACGGATGGATCGCAGCTCATTCTGGCAATATTCAGGTTGTTGGGAAGCGACTTCACTGTCTGGATCGCGTAATTCATCGTCAAGCGTTGACAGTGCTTCAAGAACCTCTGGACTGCGACGGTAAACCCAAACTGGCTTACCACGCCATTCAACCGTTAGTAACTGACCAGTCTCAAGCTGGCTGATATCAATTAAAACCGGCGCACCGGCGGCTTCTGCTTTGGCGCTCGGTGCAACCGAAGCGACAAAGGGTACGGCAACGGCAATTGCGCCCGCACCACCGACAACACTGGCGGCAGCTGTCAAAAAGCGCCGTTTGCCGGTATCTACACTGTTACTCATCAGATGAGATCCCCTGACATTCGTTGATAGAGCTTGCTAAAAATGGTTTGTAAATGACCATTTTGCAGCAATTAAACCCTTAAATTTTAGCACAGGCAGTCAGCGATAGGATCAAAAAAGCCCACTAAAAAGCGGGCTTTTCCGGTTCAAGTCAAAAAAGGCTTACTCTACGGCTTTTTGCGCTTTTTTAACCAGACGTTTCAAAGCACCTTTAGGGTCAGAGTCAGCGATGGCTTGCATGTTGGTTGGTTCACCAACGATGATTACGCCGCCCATACCAGCACCCCAGTGCGGGTCACATTTATAGAGGTAAACACCTTCTACTGTCAGCGGGTCGGTTTCGAAGTTTGCACCCATTTTTGACATGAAACCTTCTGCGCCTTCTGGAATATATTCAGTTACACCATCAGCGCTGGTAAATTTAGTGTTAACCAGATGGCCATTCATTTTAGTCCATCTGACGGTATCACCCGGTTGGACTTTGACAACCAATGGTTTGAATGAAGTCAAAGAAGCTTCAACTTCATGCGTTTCGGCCATTGCCGCAGCAGAAAACAACGTTGAAGCACCAAGGATTGCAGTAAATAAAGTTTTGCCAAATTTCATATTATGTTCCTCTCAGTTTTTTCTTAAAGGTTTTGCTTTTAATTGCAGGGTCAGTGTTGCATAGGCAAACTGAACAATGACTGAACAACTGTCATTTTTATGTAAATAATTTTTGGTAAGTCCATAGACCAAAGCCGCCGAGTTTACCCCGAGTTAAAACTGCCTGTCCAAGGTTTTCTGACAAGTCAGGCGGGTTGGGTTGAGCATTTATTATTAGTAATCAAACAGATCCGCTGATTGCAAGCGGTTAAGCACTATCACCAAGATTGCAGGATGATGATTTTCAGCTGATAACAAAGACAGTAAGAACCAAACACAGTTGATAAACCCAGATGACTAATAAGTTTGTCGGTGTTTCTGCAGCCTGGTACCGATGAATCACGTTACCGGCTGACAAGGTTGTTGTAACTGATAAATAGCGCTTTTTTCCAATTACTAAACTGTAAAATGTCTGACTCGTTACTTTTACACTGTAACGATCACAAAATAGCTGTCAGCCGTGCCGTCGATGAAAGATAAACAAGCCCTGAGACGAGAACACTGTTTTTTAGTTATAATCAGCAAGTTCTGGACTTGAAATCAGGTGCACGGCGCCTTATATCAGGCAGCGCAATGATGTTTTTGCATGTTGGAGAATGATCATGCCGTTTTATGAATACCGTTGTGATAGCTGTGGCCACGATTTTGAGGCATTACAGAAAATCAGTGACGAACCTTTACGCCATTGCCCGGCCTGTGATGAGCCGCAACTGCGTAAATTAATTTCGGCCGCCGGATTTCGCCTTAAAGGTGAAGGCTGGTACGAAACCGATTTTAAATCTGGCAGCAAACGCAACATCGCTGATTCAGCAGCTGGCAGCACAGACAGTGCACCCGCCGCAGCATGTGGCAGCAGTTGTGTCTGTCACTAAGCGAATTGTTCTGACGAACGTCGCTGTCATTTATTAATTGCGCCGCCTGCATTGGGCGGCTTTTGTTTTTTATTAATCTGAAATTGTTGGAACCATTATGCGTAGCCATTATTGCGGCGAGGTAAACGAAACATTAGTGGGACAAACGGTGACCGTCGCCGGGTGGATGCACCGTCGCCGGGATCATGGTGGCGTTATTTTTATTGATTTACGCGATCGTGAAGGTCTGGTGCAAATCGTCTGTAATCCCGAAGATGCTGACAGTTTTGCGGTGGCTGAGAAAGTTCGCAGTGAATATGTGTTGGAAATTTCCGGTGTTGTGCAGCCACGGCCGGCCGGCAGCGAAAATGCTGAACTGAAAAGCGGCAAAATCGAAGTTATCGCCAAATCACTGCAAATTCTTAACAGCGCCGAAACGCCGCCATTCCCGTTGTCTGAACAGGCTGATGTCAGTG